>JABWBV010000393.1 GCA_013359445.1 Anaerolineales bacterium
CCCCCAACACCGCCCCCCACGCCAACCCGTGAATCCCCAAGCGAGGCACCAACACGAGCACCCCCACAATCCACCCAACCCAATGCAACGTCGGAGCCAATGCAGGAAGCAAAAAAGATTGATGCGTGTTCAAAATCCCCATCACCAACCCGCTGACCCCAAACACCGCCGGAGAAATCAGCAAAATGCGTAACAGCGAGACAGTCAACGCCTGCTGATCGGGCGGGAACCCCCGCGCGAGCGCGTACTTCACCACAAGCGGGGCAAAGATCGCCAGCAAAATACTCGCCGCGGCCAGGAGCAACACGATCAGATTCAACACCGCCCCAGCCAATTCCCATGCCCCTGCGCGGTCATCTTTTTCGAGAAACCCGGTAAACGTCGGGATAAACGCCGACGCCAACGCGCCCCCTGCCACCAGCATGAACAACGTATCCGGCAGGCGAATCGCCGCATTGAACGCATCGATCTCCGCCCCAGTTCCAAACGCGTTCGAGACCAACACCTGCCGCACCAACCCGGTCAGGTTACTTAAAACAAAACCCGCCATCACCACCCCGGCGGCACGGGCGATCTGGCGGTTTGCGGTAGAAGAATTCTTCATGAGACGATTATATCCTACCCCCTGACACCTTGCACCCTACCCCTCACCCCTCAGCAATTCTCGTATGGACATAAGCCGATGAACGGCATTCCTTTAAACGACCTCGCTGAACCGAAATGCCGCCCTTTAAGGAATGCCATTTGTGCAAACTGAGAATTTCGTCCCTCTTCACACCATCTCCACACAATCTCCATCCGCCCTTCATCAAATCTTCAAAACTATCGCCTATCATATCCTCATACCACAAGTTGAACCGCCAAAAACCAACAAGCGGTCAAAAAAGGAGCTACTCATGAAAAAAATGTTTGCATTCGGCCTCGTCCTCGGGGCCATCCTCGCCCTGGGCGGTATGGCTTTTAGCGTATACAGCGCCACCACCGCCAACGCCGCAGGCACTACCCCCAGCGGCTTCACCTTCGGCAGAGGGCCATTCGCCAATGGCTTGAACTTCGCAGAAGACGACGACACCGACGGCGACCACCCCCTTCAACCCTATGTGGAAGAAGCCGTCGCCGAAATCCTCGGCATGACCGTGGAAGAACTCCAGGCCGCCAAAGATGAAGGTACCCGCACGATGGACCTGATCGAATCAGCCGGCCTCACCCTAGAAGAATTCCGCACCGCTTTTGAAGCCGCCGCCCCCGGCATTGTTGAACAAGCCGTCGCCGATGGCGCCATTACCCAAGAACAGGCAAACGCGATCCTTGCGAAAGGTCTGTGGATGTTTGGGCGCGGTGGCCCTGGCAAACACGGGGGCGGTTCCGGCGGCTTTGGCCTGCACGGAGATGGCGTGTTACAACCCTACCTCGAAAGTGCCGTCGCTGAAATCCTCGGCATGACCGTAGAAGAACTCCAGGCCGCCAAAGACGAAGGCACCCGCACGGTCGAATTGATCGAAGCCGCGGGCCTCACCACCGATGAATTCCAGGCCGCCATGGAAGAAGCCCTCCCCGGCCTTGTCGAACAAGCCCTGACGGATGGAGTCATCACCCAAGCCCAGGCCGATTACCTCCTCGAAAATGGTTTACGCGGCGCCAAAGGCTACCTCCGCAGTGCCTTACAGGAATATATTGACGCCGCCACCGCCGACATTCTCGGTGTCACCGTAGAAGAACTCCAAACCGCCCGTGAAGAGGGCACCGTTGCCGACCTGCTCGACGCCGCGGGCCTGACCCGTGAAGACCTGCAAACCGCCCTCGAAGCCGCCTCCCCCGACCTCATCGAACAGGCGCTTGCCGATGGCCTCATCACCCAAGCCCAGGCCGATTACCTGCTCGAAAACGGCCTCCCCTTCCACCACCCCGGTGGCGGACATGGCGGACACGGCCCACATGGGGGCGGCTTTGGTGGCCCCGGCGGGTTTGGGCCTGGCAATCAGGATACAACCCCCACAACCGATACCTCTTCCGAGAACGGCTAATCTCCTTTTTCGCAGGGCAGTCCCCCAGACACGACCCTGATACAACAAAAAAGCCCTCGCATTTCACGATGCGAGGGCTTTATTTTGTTTGGTTCTATCGGGACAATCAGGCCCGCATCTTTTCGGCAACAAATGACGTGACCGCTTTCCAGATCGGACAACGATCATACACCGCCGTAAACGCGACCACGCCCCCGATCAAGAGCAACCACCAGGTCGAAGTCGTCACCCCAATCCCGGCCAAAACCACCCCCGTGCCCAGGCGGAGTGCCCGTTCGCCATTCCCCAAGCTGGCGGAAGAGGGCTTTTCCGGGTGCAGGGCGGTCTCGAACAGGGCGGCCAATGCGGACTCGGGCAGTGCCCCCGTGCGACGGGTGATCTCTTGCCCGCTCCGGTAGAGAATCATCGTTGGGATGCCGAACACGCGCAGGGCGCGGAGAAGATCGGGGCTTTCGTCCGCGTTGATTTTCCACACATCCACCTGCCCGGCATACTGCTTTTCCATCTTTTTGACGAGAGGGGTCATTGCCCGGCAGGGCATACACCACGGCGCCCAGAGGTCTACGACGACCGGGCGAGGGTTGGTCTTGAGTTTTTCGAAGAATTCAGTTTGATCCATAATGAGGGGGCAAAACTTCGGAAGTTTGATGGATGTTTATTGCATCCTATTGACCCGTCCGAAATTTGACAGGGTACGTTATTTTTTCGTGCTAAATTTGAACATGGTGTACGCCGGGCACCAGCCGACGAGGCCCGTCACGAGGGGTAGAAACCCAATGATTTTGAAGGCCAAACCCAGGCCGCCTGTCACAACCCCGGCAAAACCGAGATAAAGCAGGACAATGCCCAAAACAATCCGAAAAATACGATCCGCCATGGATTCGTTTAGTAAGTTTTTCATTTAAAGGCTCCTAAGCATAACAATGTGAGGGGGTATTTCCTTTGGGGGTGTTCCATTTGCGTTGAACTGTCCGCAAAAAAGGTACCCATTTCCTTTTGGATGTCCGGTGGGGAAAAAAGGTTACACAAAAACTCAGTTTCTGGGATGGATGTCATATGGAAGCGAAATATAAATCAATTTTTCCCCTCAAAGGTTACACAAAAACTCAGTTTCTGGGATGGATGTCATATGGAAGCGAAATATAAATCGTTGTTTCCCCTCAGTGGTTATGGTATGATCGGGCGCGTTCACGAAGACAATTCTCGTGATGCCGCAAAAGATTCTGCGGTTCTGCCGTTTTTCATGTGAGTTGTTTGAGGTTTTGTAACTCCTCACCAAGCGTAGAGGGTTTCGTTCTACCCCCTCCAGGTGAGTAATTACGAGGTTTTAGGTTCTTCACAGGATTTCCGGTCGAGCCAATTTTGCAAAAGGATTTGAGATAAACATTATGGATGAAGATAAAATTACCATCATTGAAGGGCCACCCCCCACCTTTGAACTCCCCAACCAGGGTTGGGCTTATGGCATTAGCGATAGCTCCACCCTCGCGGGCGTGGCATTAACCAGACTACGCACGGCAAACGGCTCTTCGCTGGTCGAACGGTGTTACAAAGCCTGGCAAAAACATCACTCAATCAACCTGGAATTCCGCTCCCCGGACGGTTTGCACCAACAAGCGCAGATCGTGGCCGCCCGGAATACCCAAGTTCCCGAAGGGGATGTGTTGATGTTGTGGGTTCGCCTTCCCGCCGAAGACCTGGAAGTGGAAATCGGCTACGACGAGGATGATGCGGATGGGGACACTTCTTTTGACGATGACGATATGCCCGACAATAGCGACTTGAATATGGATATTTTCTGATGCCCGACGAAATTATTCTGACCGATCTCAAAGATGGCGTGTTGACCATCACGTTGAACCGCCCCAAAGCAAACGCCTTCACCACCGAAATGGCGCAGGCCCTGACAAAGGTGTTCCGCGACGCCGGACGGAATGACGCGGTCCGCGTGGTGCTCCTCACGGGCGCCGGGAAACTCTTCAGCGCCGGGCAGGATGTGACCGAGTTTGGCGAGGGGGAACACACCTCATTCCGCAAACACCTCCTTCGTACCTACAATCCTTTGATCATCGAAATGCGGCGGTTGGAAAAACCCATCATCGGGGCGATCAACGGGGCCGCGGCAGGGGCGGCGTTGGGCATTGCCCTGGCGTGTGACCTGCGGATCGCGGCGGACAACGCCCGGTTCGTGGTCGGGTTTTCCGGCATCGGCCTCGCCCCGGACTCGGCGGTCTCGCTCATGTTACCGTTGTTGATCGGGTTGGCGCGGGCCTCCGAAGCGGCGTTCATGAACCAGCCGATCAGCGCGGAACAAGCCCTCGCGTGGGGTCTGGTCAACCGCGTGGTTCCCGCCGAAGAACTTCCCACTGCCGCCGCCGCGTGGGCGTCCGAACTGGCGAAAGGGCCAATTCACGCGATGGGGTACACGAAACGGGATTTCAACAAAGCAGTTTTGCCGAATTTAGAGGAAGTGTTGGATTACGAAGCCCATATTCAGGAAGTCGCCGGAAGTGGGGGGGATCATCGAGAGGGGTTGGCGGCGTTTCGGGAGAAGCGGGAAGCGAGGTTTGGGGGATGAAGTGATGAGTGATAAGTAATTCTTTTATAATTTAGTATCCAATTCTTTTTATGAACAACGACATTTCGCCGACGCCCTCCAAAAATACAGTTTCTGATGAGATACCAATTCCTCCTGAAATCCTGGAGATGCGGAGAAAAGAACGACGTTTTAAAATCTTGACTCCGATATTTGGAATTTCTCTATTTGTATTGTGCTTTATCTCCCTTGCTTTAATGGCAGGGAAATGGGAAACAGCTATCTGGATTCTTGCGATTGGCGTGCCGGTTGTGTTTTTGGGCTCTGCCCTAACCGCGAAGCATGTGCGACAAACAGAGGATATGATCAAAGATATTGTCAATAGCAGGAAGTAAGATTTTTCGAGTTCCCCCAACTCCAAAGAAGATAGCCTACCGCAATTAGTAAAAGAAAATGCCCTGGTTCTTATACCAGGGCATTTTTTGTATTTGAGGAAGACTTACCACATCACATCCACTTCGTAATTTCTGATCTGAGAATTTACGGTCAAGATGGTCATGGACTCAAGCTGGCTCTGGGCGATGAGGAGACGGTCAAACGGATCAGCATGGTGTGGGGGCAAGTGATACACCTGCAAAGCGTGGCTCAGTTGAATAGGCAAGGGCTGAATCCTGTGCAGAGTCATACGACTGGCAACGTATTTGTCGGGGACATCGGGGAGTTGAAGGCGCCCGCGTCCGGTTTTGATGGCGATTTCCCAAGCACTGGCCGCGCTGAGGAAAAGCTCGTTTTCCCCATTTGCAATGATTTCACGCACGCGCACAGATAACTGTGGATCGTTCGTGTTCCACCACAAAAATGTATGCGTATCGAGTAAAACTTTCACAGTTCTTCAAACTCCGGCAGGGGGGCGTCAAAGTCCGGGGCAATGATCACTTTTCCGGCGTCGTTTCCGGGGACGCGTTCAAAGGTGAGCGTTTCAATGGGCATTAATCGGGCAATCGGTTTGTTTGCTTTGGCAATAATAATTTCTTCGCCTAACATGACCCGTTCGAGTAATTTCGAAAGATTGGTTTTTGCCTCGTGAATGTTGACAAGGGTAGTTTGCATGGGGATACCTCTCACTTTGTTTTAGACTAACACCTTAGCTAAGTCAATCGCAAAAAAATCACCCCTGCCGCTATCCCCGCGAACACCGCTCCCACCAGTATTGCTCCCACCCACACGCTCCCCGGGTCGCGGTGATCCCGGATGGAATAGGCTGGGAAGATGCCTTCAACTTTCAGCAGTGGCCCGGCAAACCAGGCGAAAAGCGTCCCCCCCACCAGGCCACCGATGTGCCCCCAGTTGTCAATGCCCGGTGACAGGCCGATGAACAGGTTGATGGCGGCTAGCGTGAGAATCTGTCGCAGTCCAGCCTTGGCCCGTTCCCCGAACAATTCTCGGTTGTGATATAGGAAGACCCCCTCTGCGCCGAATAACCCGAAGAGCGAGGTGGACGCGCCCAACGAAGGGTTGGGCGATAGGGCAAGGGAGGCGACATTCCCCGCAAAACCTGCCAGAATGTACAAGGCCAAAAAGCGTCCGTGCCCGTAGTGCTGTTCCATCGCCGGGCCGAGTGAGCGGAGGGCGTACATGTTGAACAAAATGTGCAAAAGACTGCCGTGCAAAAGCATGGGGGTAAACAGCCGCCATAATTCTCCTTCGGCGATCCACTCGTTGACTTTCATGCCGTAGAGGGCGGGCAGGTCGGTGCCGAGGAGGGTTTCTGTCCCAAGTTGGAGGATGAAGATGAAGACGGTGATCCCCATGAGGGTGTAGGTGACGTAGGGGGTGCGGGCCGGGGGGGTGTATGCCGTGCGAACGGGGCGGGCGACCTGTTCGGGGAGGTGGGGATCGGGGCCTGCGCCGGGGAGAATTTCCCCTGTGAGGGGTTGGGGAGAGGGTTCAGAGGAAGGGTGGGGTTCGGTCACAGGGTCACTTTCCGGTGGTGGACGCGGTGGTGTTCCGTGTTCACGATGCCGCGGATGGTTTCCACGGTTTCGTCCAGGCAGTGTTCGGCGTTGACGACGACGTAGTCGAATTCTTTGATGCGGAGGAGTTCCTTGCGGGCCATGGCAATGCGGAGGTTGAAGTTTTCGTCGGTTTCGGTTTGGCGGGCGCGGAGGCGGCGGACGAGTTCTTCTTCGTCGCGGGTGGTGAGGAAGATGAGGACGGCGTCGGGGCAGAGACGGCGGATGGTGGCCGCGCCTTGCACGTCCAGGCGCATGATCACGTCCTGACCGCTGGCGAGGGCCTCACGTACCTGGGCTTTGGGGATGCCTTTGTAGTCGTTGTAGACGTAGGCGTATTCGATCAGTTCGTTTTCTTCGATCATTTGGGCAAATTCTGCGTGGCTGATGAAGAAGTAG
>JABWBV010000394.1 GCA_013359445.1 Anaerolineales bacterium
CCCGACCGGCCCTTAAGCGCGACGAAACGCCCGGTGGGCAGGGTCAGATCAATGCCCCGGAGGGCGCGCACCGCGTGGGGGCCGGAGAGGTAAGTGCGCTCAAGTTGGTGAATTTCAATGGCGTTGGTCATTTTTTCTTTCCCTTCGTCCGTCCGAGCACCCACTCACGCAGACCGCCTTTCTTATCGCTTGTCGCCTGGGTGGGGCGGTCGGACGGTTTTTCAGCTTCTGCCTCAACTGGGCGGATGACCACGCTCCCATCCACCATCTCCATCCGCACGCGGCCCTGGATGTTGAGCGCTTCGCGGTAGGCTTTGGGGACTTGTAGGCGTCCGGCGGAGTCGAGGAGGACGAGTTCTTCAAAATGTTCGTCGTGGTGAGCGTCTTCGCTTTCGAGGAGAGGATCGTGTTTGGGGCGAGGTTTGCGGCGGGTTTCGCTGGCGGCTTTGCCGTCGCGGATCGCCATTACGCGGTGAACGTGGCGGGCGATGCCGGGGTCGTGACTGACGATGAGGATGGTGACGCCCAGTTCGCGGTTGAGGGATTGGAAGGCTTTGTAGATGGTCAGGGCGGTTTCGGAGTCAAGTTCGCCGGTGGGTTCGTCGGCGAGGAGGAGGGAGGGGTTGTTCGCGAGGGCTACCGCGATGGCGACACGTTGCTGTTCGCCGCCAGATAGCTGACCGAGGTAGTGTTTGGCTCGGTCGGCCAGGCCCACGAGTTCGAGCAATTCACCCGCCCGTTGGCGAACGCGCCGCCCGCCCACCCCTTCGCCTCCGCCCATGGCGCGCCCGGCCAGGATCATCGGCAATTCAACGTTTTCCTGCGCGTTCAAGTAGGGGATAATGTTCCGCGCCCCCTGTTGCCAAACGAAACCGACTTCTTCGCGGCGGTAGCGGTTGAGGGCGGCGTTGGACAGTTTGAGCAGATCATGCCCGTCTACTAAAATCCGCCCCGCGGAGGGGCGCACCAATCCGCCCAACACGTTCATCAGCGTGGATTTTCCGCTCCCGCTCGCCCCGACGATGCCCATCAGTTCGCCGCGTTGCACGGTTAAATCCAGCCCCTGCAAAGCCACCACTTCGAGGTCGGCGACTTTGAAAATTTTGACGAGGTTTTCACACAAAATTAGAGGGTCTGACATGATTACACCGTCTGGCCTAATTTGACAGCTTCAAATACTTTCATTCTTCTCAACAGCCCGCCCAACACCACCAACGCCCCAGTAAACAGTCCTGCAAACAACCCGGCAATCTGCCAGACGGAATTCCACGAAATCTCGACCAGATATGGCGGGATTAAATCCGCGCGGCTTGCCCCGATTTGCAAATACGGGATAAACTGCTGGCTCACCCACACGCCGATCCCCGTCCCTAACAGCAAGCCAGTCAAAATCAAAAACCCAAGCTCACACGCCACCCACACCCCCATCTGCCCCTGCGACAACCCCACTGCCCGCAAAATACCCAACTCAATGAACCGGCGACGGAACGAAAACAGCGCGTACATAAAATAGCCCAACACCGTCACCAGGGCGGAAGCCATAAACCCCACCGACAACAGGCCAAACAACCCTTGCCGTTCCGGGCGCACCTGCTCACTATAAATGGCCTCATACGGCTCAACCCACCGCCAGGTGAACAACTTCTGCTCAAATAGCCAGTCGCCGAACACCTCGGAGTCAAAATCTGAAGTCGTCCGCAACCAGACTTCATACGGGAACTCGCCCCCCGCCGCGGTAAACAACGCGTCCAGATTCCCGACGAACAAAAAACTGGCTTCTTCGGGATACCACGTTGGGAAATAGGCCAGACTCCCAACAATTTGGGCATTCAGTTGAATGACTCCATCGGGAAGACGCACATCCAACCGCAAAAAATCGCCGACGCTCAACCCATTTTCGCGCAAAAAATCGTCAGAGACCAGCAAGGCATCGGGAGAGGTCGCCAGCGCATTGAGCAGAGAGCCGAGGCGATACCTGGCAAAATCATATCGCCAAAACGCCACCGAGCCAAACGACGCCCGATCAATCCCCAAATATTGCCCGCTTAACATCCGCCCCCCCACAACCGTGGTCGCGAGGTACTTGCCCACGCGGGTCGCTACGTCCACCCCGGGCACAGATTCGTACTCCGTCATCGGCAGGAAGATGGCGGTCTCGCGTTGATCGCTGTTCGCCCCCGGATTGAAAGGGTTGCCACCGTAAAAGGTGGGCATTCCCGGTCCGGTCAGGCTGAGGTCGGCTCCGACACGGTAGAGGTGGTCGTCAAAAAGCTGGAAATCCATCGTCTGCGCGAGCGAGGCGGTGAACAGGGACAGGCTGACTGTCAGGGTAAGTAATACGAGCGGGGTGGCATACAACCGCGGAGTCCGGGCCAGTTGTTGTACGGCCATCAACACACCCACGCTATCTGTGCGGAACAACAGCCAACGCAACCCTTCCATCAACCAGGGCAAAATTCGCAAAAAGAGGAGCGAAACCGCAAACACGGTCAGGGCAGGAAGCAGGAGAAGAAGCGGATTTTGGAAGGGGTCGTCACCCGCCGCCGTTTCACCGACCACGAGCAAGGAACCCTGTTCCTGCAAGAGATAGAACCCATAGCCCGCGGGGATCAACAACAAGACATCCAGCCAGGCTCTTTGCCACCACGGACGGGTGATGGAGCGGGCTTGTTCCTGTTTGTAGGTGATGATCGTATCTCGTGAGGCGGCGAGGGTGGGGACAACCTGGGCGGCCAGCGCCAGGCCCATGGCAAGTAACCCCGCGCGGACAGATTCGGGGGTCAACGCCACGCGGAGGAAGGTTTCGGCGGAAAAATCGAGGAAACTTTGGGCGCGTCCCATCAACTGGGTGAACATCAGCCCGAACCCGGTCCCTAGCCCCCAGGCCACCACGCCCAACAACAAGCCTTCAAATGCGGCAATGCCCACGACTTGCGCGGGGGTGGCGCCCCGGCTTCGCATCACGGCGATTTCGTTGCGCCGTTGTTCGACCGACAGCCCTACGATCAGGGCGATAAACGCCAGGATCAGGATCACGATGGGGACATCGTAGGCCATGAGGAGCAGGGTCAGGCGTTCCACCGTGCCCTGGTAATCCTGCATAGGTTGGATCGGGGAAACGGCGGACGCGGAAAAGGGGAGTAAGTCTTCCACTTGTTTTTCAACCCGATTGGCACCGGAAGTCAAACGGGCGACATCTGCGGTTCCAACCGCGCCGCCATCGAGGACGAGGTACCACAGGGCGTAGTACACCTCGCCGGTCATGTTGGGGGCAAGGCGCGTGGTAAAGGTTTCGAGGGGGATGAACAGGAGATCGTCAAAAGATTCGACGCGGAAAAACCAAAAGGGGGCTTTTTTATCGAGCGGACGCCAAACCCCGGCAATTTCGATGGTGATGTCCTGCCGATGGGCAGAGGTATTGTGATGGTCGTACAGAATGTACGTGTCCCCGACTTGCACCCCTAACTCGGTCGCCATGGCTTCGGAGACCAACACTTGCACAGGGCTGTCGGGATCGGCACTGGCCGGGGCGGGGAACTGACCTTCAAAGATTTCGATGTGATCGGCAAGGCCCTCGGTCGTGGCAAAGTAAAAATACCCCATACTAAACCGGTCACTGGTGTAATCGGCATTGGCATCGGCGTAGAGCCGGAAGTTGTCGGTTTCGATGTGACGGGTGAATAGCGTTTGGGGCAGGCCCAGCGTGCGAACCGCATCCTGGCGCAAATACGCGTCCAGGGGCTGAATGGCTTCCCATTCCACCGCACCTTTCCACGAGCCGACGTAGTTGTACATGTACGCAAACGGCGGGCGGACGATGTTGGCGGATTGGGTGCTGAGTTTCTCGGTCAAAATTCGGTAACTGACAGCATCGGCATACAACGGCACGGTCGTGATCAGCGCGACAGCGACGACCAACCCAAGCAGAGTGGCAAGGGTCAAGCCACGTTGCGCCCACAAGCGTTTGAACGTGAGAATAAAAATGGCAAAAATGCGAAAAAGAAAGGTCACGGCCCTACCACCACTTCCCCTTCCAAAACACCTTCCACAATCTCCACCCGCTCGCCCCCCTCAATGCCGAGGGTGATGTCTACCCGGCGTTGGTTGCCCTGATCGTCTTGGATGACGACAAACATCCGCCCGTTAAACTCGCGGATGGCGGCAGGCGGGAGCCACAACACGTTCACCTGTTTGGCGATCAGGATCGTGATCGTGACCCGATCTCCGACGGCAAACGCGGTGGCAATCTCCGGGCTGTCGAAGGCGATACGCGTGGCATCGTCTTCCGCATCGCGGCTTCCACTGCCAAACGGGTACGGCAGTTGGCGGAGATAGCCGGTGAACGCCTCCCCGGGGCGGGAGGATAACGAAATCGTTACGGGCATTTCCTCCTGCATCCCTTGCAATTGGGTGGACGAAATATTGGCACTGATCTCATACTCGCTCAAGTCGGCAAGGCTCCCCACTGCTTCGGAGGCAACAACGGCCCGCCCTGGGGTGATGCGTAAGGAGAAAATGCGCCCATCGAAGGGTGCGACTAACACCGCGCTGGCGATCACTTGTTCGAGTTCCGCCACGCGGAGGGCGGCCTGATCCACGTCCGCTTGCAGGGCGGGGTCAATGGTGTCGTTTAATTCTTGAAAATCGAGTTGGGCAAGTTCGAGGAGCACGGTCAGGCGATCAAGCTGGTATTGCTGTTGGGGCGTGGGAAAGCCTCCGGCCTGGGAAATGGCAAAATCGAGATCAAGTTGGGCCAGGGTGACCGCGAGTTCCGCGCGGCGGCGGTCAATTTCGACCTGCGTTTGGGTCGTGGTCAGGCGGGATTGTGCGATGGCGAGTTGCGCTTGGGCCATCAGCAATTCTTCTTCCAATGGGGTCGTATCTAAAATAGCGATGATTTCCCCAGCCTGCACGGTATCTTCCCGTTCAAAAAAGACCTCCTTCACGATTCCGTCAATCGGAAAGTTTAGAGGGGCCTCCACCAGGGGCACCACGCGCCCGGAGATGGTTTGTTCGTAGACAACATCGCCACGTGCGACGGTGTAGGTGGTTTTGGCGGCGGCAACAGGGGTGGGGATAGGGGTGGGTTCGTCTACGGCGGGGCCAGTGCGGCGGTCGGGGGAGGCACAGGCGGACAGAAGAAAGACAGTGAGCGGAATGAGGAAGGAGTAAAGGAGTAGTTTGGGGCGAGAGATCATAAAAGGTAAATCCTAAAAATTAACGGATTTCGACGAGGTAGCCAAAGGAGCCGTCGCCCTGGCCTTCCCAAATGGCGAAGAGGTTGAACACGTAGAGGCCAGGGGGAAGGGTCAGTTCAACTGTGACCGTGTGGGCGGGTTCAAGAAAAATTGGCGACATATTGTCCCAATAAGGCCACCAGATGGGGTCAGCCCCCGCCTCCGAAAGGGCATCGGCAGAGGAAATAGGGGTGTAGTAAAAAGCCAAATCAGCGATGGCGGCAACATCGTGTAATTGAAAGTGGAACAAAAAGGGTGTCTCGGATGAGGCAAACACCAATGGCTGGCTCGGCGTGGGTATTCCGACGGCATCGGCACACACGGAGATAAATTCTTTGGTCCAGCAAAAGGTGCCTACCTCGGCTTGTTGTTTGAGGTCGTTCACGGTCATCCACGGAGCAGGGGGCTTGTACTGCCGATAATCAATGTTATCGGCCCATTTGTCCATATCCGGGCGCAAAAGATTTTGAAAATAAGCTCCTGTCGCAATGGATAGCAACGCCAGGGATAATATCAGCGCGGGGAAAAAGATTTTTCGATCCATAAACAAATTGTACAATATCTCACGCTTGGGAGCGCTCCCAGGCATTATAATCGGTTTTGTTTGATTTCGCATTTTACGCCCTCATTTTTACCCCGTCTTCATGATCACACCTCTTTCAGGACAAGCTTATCCTCTTGGCGCTACCGTTACCCCGGACGGGGTCAACTTCAGCCTTTTTTCCAAAAACTGTCACCGGGTCGAACTCTTGCTGTTCGAGCACGAATCCGACGCCCACCCCACCCACACCTTCCCCCTCGACCCGCGCCACAACCGAACGTTTTACTACTGGCATATCTTCATCCCCGGCCTCAAAGCAGGGCAATTGTACGGCTACCGCGTCCACGGCCCGTTTGACCCCGCGCGGGGCTACCGGTTCGACGCGGCGAAACTGCTCATTGACCCCTACGCCCGCGCGGTCGCGTACGGGGATTATCGTCGCGAAGCCGCCAAACTCCCGGGGGATAACATCGCCCACGCCATGAAGAGCGTCGTCGTGGACACCGCCGCATATGATTGGGAAGGGGACAAACCTCTCAACCACCCATTTTCGAGCATGGTCATCTACGAAATGCACGTCGGCGGGTTCACCAAAGACCCGAGCAGTGGCCTCCTCCCCGCCCATCGCGGCACCTACCCCGGCCTGATCGAAAAAATTCCTCACCTGAAATCCCTCGGCATCACCGCCGTCGAACTGCTTCCCGTTCAACAATTTGACCCACAAGACGCCGGGCCGGAAGAGGTCGCCGCGCAACTGACCAACTACTGGGGCTACCAACCGCTCGCGTTTTTCGCCCCCCACCGTGGCTACTGTCTCTCCCCCGACCCGCTCGCCCCCGTCCGAGAATTTCGCGATCTGGTCAAAGCCATGCACAAAGCCGGTTTGGAAGTCATTCTCGATGTCGTCTTCAATCACACCGCCGAAAGCGACCACAAAGGCCCCACCCTCTCCTTCCGCGGCATCGAAAACCGGGCCTATTACATCCTCGACGCCAAAAACCAGGCCATCTACGCAAACCACAGCGGCACCGGCAACTCCATCAAAGCCAACCATTCCGTCGTGCGCCGGTTTATTGTGGATTGTTTGCGCTATTGGGTCTGCGAAATGCACGTGGACGGCTTCCGTTTTGACCTGGCCTCGGTCATGTCCCGCGACGAATACGGC
>JABWBV010000395.1 GCA_013359445.1 Anaerolineales bacterium
CGGGGCGCCGAGGCGCACCGAGGGCGGCACGGCGGGCGGCTGGTAATCACCCTGCGCCCGCAGGAGTCGGGTGAGTTCCTCCGAGGTGATCATGAGCGGCTTGCGGCACTCGATCACATACTCCGTGAATCCGAGACCGCGGCGGCGGGGCGGCGGCGTGACGCCGCGGCCGCGGGTGAGCTCGTCGACGAAGTAGGGGAAGCTGAGGTCGCGGCCGTCGGGGCTGAGGAGGGCGACGTAGAAATTCTTCGCGGGCAGGAGGCCGTCGAGCGTCTCGTGGATCTCGCGGAAGAGGTCGCCGAGGTCGCCGCGGGCGAGCACGGCGCGCGAGATGCGGTAGGTGGCGCGCTGGAGTTGGTCGCGCCGGTATTGGTCCGTGATGTCGAGGCCGACGGTGAGCAGACAGCGCCGGCCGCGGATCTCGAGCAGGTCGGAGGTGAGATGGACGTAGAGCGGGCGGCCATCCTTGCGGGTGAACTCGGCCTCGAAGTTCCGCACGTGGCCCTTGGCGCGCACGGCGGCGAGGAACTGGGCCTCGCGGCTGCGGTTGGCCCAGAGCTTGATGCCGCGGCCGTCGTTGGCGGCCATGATCTCCTCGCGCGTGTAGCCGCCGATGGCGACGAAGGCCTCGTTCACGTCGACGAGGGCACCGGTGGCGGCGTCGCGGATCGTCATGGGCGCCGGGCTGGAGTGGAAGAGCTTGGAGAAATACTCCTGCGATTCGCGCAACCGGGCCTCGGCCTCGACGCGCTGGAGCGCGGCGACGAGCTGATTGGCGACGAATTCGAGCAGCTGCTGGTCCTCGGGGCGGTAGGCGTCGGGGGTGAGGAGGGCACCTTGCAGGGTCTCGGCGTACTGCTCCCAACTTTCGGGGTCGAGCGTAAAGCCTTTGCCGCGGTAATGCGTCTGCCCGGTGACAATGACAGGTTTGCCGATCATCGCCATTTCCATCCCCATCGTGGTCGTGTACACCAACCCCACACGGGCGGCGTCTACCAGATCATAGGAGTTGATCTTGTAATCGGCGGGCAGAACGCGGACGTTGGCGGGGAATTCGGGGAAAGCGGCTTTGAGCAGGTCGAACGTGGATGGCCCCCACCCGATCTGTTCACCGGGGTGGACGCGGACGA
Source organism: Anaerolineales bacterium (assembly GCA_013359445.1). Taxonomy (GTDB): domain Bacteria; phylum Chloroflexota; class Anaerolineae; order Anaerolineales; family JABWBV01; genus JABWBV01. Next base: position 1,131 of record JABWBV010000395.1, read on the forward strand.
CAAGCTGATATTCGGGATGTTCGCCAAACCAGGCGATGTTGCGGCGAATCCATTCGGTCATCCCCATAAACAACTGGCGACCGAGCGTGAGGCTATCGCCGAGGACGTTGGTGGGCAAGAAGGCGAGGGGGCGGTCGTCCAAGCCCAATTCTGCGCGGATTTGCTGTGCCCCTTTGCTGTCGGCGGTCTGCCACTGGCGCTCGAACGTTTGCCAGACCCGCGCGCCCTGCCGGGCCTCGAACATCGTGCGGATGCGCGTCCACTCGTCGTCGGTCAGGGGGTGGTTGCGGGCATTCCAGAGCGGGGTGGTGTCCTGGCGCATCACATCGTCGTTTTGCGCCATCCACATCCGGTAATTCTGCTCGCCGAACTCAAACGTGCTGACCGGGATGCCGAGGTGCCGGGCGACTTGATACAGCACGCCAAATTCGAGGATGCTCCCGTTCGGAGTCACGATGGCGTCGGGGCGGTTGGCGGTCAGGTAGGCGAGGGTAGCCTGGGCCATTTCGGTGTCACGGGCGAGGCGGAGGTTGTAGAGGTCACTGCCGACTTCGACTTCTTCGGTGAGGAGGGAGTATTGCGTATCGCGGAAGGCGCGGGCTTTCAGGTTTTCGGAGAGGGCGGGGGGGAGAGCGGTGATGCGTGACTCGTGATGCGTGAAAAGAGGAGCGATTTTGAGGAGGGTTTCGGCGGGTTTGAGGGTCTCGCGGATGTACAGATTTTGGCGACGCAGGTCGAATCGGTTTTCGGGTTTGCGCCAGTGCGAGTACGGCATGTACGCCAGCGTCACCTCGTGCCCCATCCCGGCGAGGGCGAGGGCCAGGAGAGTGGTGTGTTCGATCCAGTAGTGGATCATGCCGAAGACGAGGACTTTTTTGCCGGGTTTTACTGAAGTACGCGCTTTTTGCGCGGTGTCCCCCCAGCCAGGCAGAACTTCGCGTAGGTGGGCGAGGTTCATGCCGACGGTTTTCGGGCTGTCTTTCTGGCGAAGTTGCCAGTAAATTTCGGCGGTGTAGGGGATTTCTCCTAAAAGATTTTTTAGCATCGTATCTTGACGCTAAGGCGCAAAGCCGCAAAGTTTTTTCTTCGCGTCTTCGCGGTTTTGCGTCAAACCTCCTGTATAGTCCAATCGAGTCTAGGCCTCACCATCCCCAGTCTTTGCTCCGGCCAGTGCATCCCCGGTGCGCCAGTGGGGTCTACATTAAATCCTAACGCCCGCTCGTCGTGGAAATACCGCTTCACCCGGAAACTGCTGGCATTCACGCCAATCGCATATCGCCCCTCGTTCAGCGTGTCCACCGGGATCGTGCAACGGCTGACGTAGTGGCCTGCGGCCCGCTCGCCGAATTGCTCAAACATGGCTGGCTCGTCGGTGTCGAACGTGGTAAAAATCAACTCGCCGCGCATCGTCATCAGATAAATGCCCACCCGCAGACCGGTGATCGGTTTCGTCAACGTGTATTCGATCTCCAGCGTGATCGGGTCCGTCGAACGCACGGTGTCCACCACCTTGCCGTTGGGGGCGCGGACGCGGAGGGCCACGGGGGTGAACGGGGCGGCGTCCGCCGGAACTTCATCCGCCTCCCAGCGTCGTTCCCCGCTCTGGGAAAAGCCTGCCGACAGGTAGTGATCCACTACCTCCGTGCTGGGGCCGCGCCGGACGAGTTGCCCCTTTTCGAGCAGGATCGATTCCTGCGTGAGTTGCAAAATCGCACTCATGTTGTGGCTGACAAACAACACCGTCCGCCCTTCGTGCGCCACGTCGTCCATCTTGCCCAAACACTTGCGCTGAAATTCGGCATCCCCCACCGCCAGCACTTCATCCACAACCAGGATTTCAGGTTCCAAGTGCGCGGCCACCGCAAACGCCAGACGCAGGTACATCCCGGACGAATACCGTTTGACAGGGGTATCAATGAACTGCGCCACACCGGAAAAATCCACGATTTCGTCGAATTTTTTCTCGATCTCCGCGCGCTTCATCCCTAAAATGGCCCCGTTTAAGAAAATGTTTTCCCGCCCGGTCAGTTCGGGGTGGAAACCAGTGCCCACTTCGAGCAGGGACCCGACCCGCCCCTTCAATTCCACTTCCCCGCGCGTGGGTTCCGTCACCCGGCTGAGAATCTTGAGCAGGGTACTTTTCCCCGCCCCGTTCCGCCCGATGACGCCGAGCACCTGCCCCCGCCCCACGTCAAAGGACACATCTTTCAGCGCCCAGATGTGGTTGGACCGGGAACGGGCGACGGAGGACGGGAGTAGGCGCGCGGGGGCTTTTAGGATGCCAGCAATAGAATCACGTAATGTGCGGTATTTTTCGGGTGCGGTGCCGATGGTGTATTCTTTGGAGAGGTTTGAGGCTCGGATGGCAGTGTACATAATTGACGGGGACAGAGGACAGGAGACCGATCAAGAAGGCCTGATGCTTTTTCGGAATGCTTGAAGTTTGATAAAAAGTTCGTGACCGGAGGTTCGAAAAGGCGTTATTTCGTCTTTTGAGAGATATTTTCTTCGTTCAATAAAATCAAGACAAGCTATGGTTTCGAGATATGAGCGGAGTGAAAGGCCTAAAAAGCGGTGTTGTTCTCCATCACTTTGCCCGGTTGAACCTTCGGCTATATTAAGGACAATTGAAGTAGCGGCTCGACGGATTTGCGACTTCAGATTGAAATTCTCTGAATCTGGTAATCTATCTGCCAGATCGTAAATATGATCGGCATAATCCAATGCCATCTGGTAAACCTGCAATTTTTGAAATTTGTACTCAGTCATCAGTCGTCCGTCCTCCATCATGAATCGGTCCTCCGTCGCCCGTCTCCCGTCCTTAAACGGTATCCGCAAACGTCCGCTCCATGCGCCGGAAATAAAACAAACCCGAAACCAGCAACGCCACCGCGATCACGCTGGAAATCGCCATCAGCCCAAAATCGGGCTGATCCAACCCCAACAGTGCCCAGCGAAACCCTTCCACCACGCCCGTCATCGGGTTAATGGCGAAAAGCCACTCCCAACTTGGGTAGCGATCCACCGCTTTGCTGAGGGGGTAAACGATGGGGGTGATGAAAAACCAGAGTTGGGTCAGGAAGGGGAGGGTGTAGCCCACGTCGCGGTAGATCACATTCAGGGCGGAGAGCCACAGCCCAACGCCGAGGGCAGTGATCAGCGTCAATAGCAAAAACAAGGGCAAGGCCCACACCACGCTCGAGGTGACCGTTCCGGTGGTTTGATAATAAAACATCAGGATGATCAGCACCGCAAACTGGATGGCAAAATCCACCAGCCCCGAAAACACGGAGGCCAGGGGAATCGCCAGCCGGGGGAAGTAGATTTTCGTGAGCATGTTCCGGTTCGTGACCAGCGAACGGCCCGCGTCGGTCAGCGCTTTGCTGAACAGGCCCCACGGCAGGAGGGCGGTGTAAGAGAAGATCGGGTACGGGATTTCCAAACCTTCCGCCATCCGCCCCACTCCACCGAAGATGAGGGTGAACACGATCATCGAAAGTACGGGCTGAAGGATCGCCCACGACGCTCCGAGCAAGGTTTGTTTGTAGCGCACTTTCAGATCGCGCCAGGTCAGGAACACGATCAGTTCGCGGTACCGCCACAATTCGCCCAAATTGAGCGCAGACCACCCATGCGAGGGGCGGATGAAGAGGGAGGGGGGTGGGGGGGTGGAGGGGAGGTCGGTCATGTGGGGGAGGGGGGAGAGGTAGATAGGGTAAATAAGGTAGATAGGGTAGATACTGTATTTACCTTATTTACTTTATCTACCTTGCATACCATTCTCGCGATACCACGCAATCGTCTCTTTCAACCCCTCTTCAAACCCGGTGGCGGCGCGCCAGCCGAAGAAGTTGGCGGCGCGGGACGTGTCGAGGGCGCGGCGGGGTTGTCCGTTCGGTTTGGAGGTGTCCCAGATGATCTTCCCTTCAAATCCGGTGAGGCGGGCGATGGTTTCGAGCAGGTCTTTGATGCTGATCTCCTGCCCGGAGCCGAGATTGACAGGTTCGGAGCCGTTGTAGTGTTCAGCGGCGGTGACGATACCCTCGGCGGCGTCGGGGGCGTAGAGGAATTCGCGGGTCGGGGAACCGTCGCCCCAGGCGATGATGTGATCGTCGCCGCGATCCTGCGCTTCGAGGCATTTGCGGATCAGGGTGGGGATGACATGAGCGGTTTCGAGGTCAAAGTTGTCGCGGGGGCCGTAAAGGTTGACGGGCATCAGGTAGATGGTGTTGTACCCGTACTGCTCGCGGTACGCCTGCGCCTGGACGAGGAGCATCTTTTTTGCGAGGCCGTAGGGGGCGTTGGTTTCTTCGGGGTAGCCGTCCCAGAGGGTTTCCTCTTTAAACGGAAGGGGAGTGAACTTGGGGTAAGAACAGACTGTGCCGACAGCGACGAACTTTTCCACGCCGGTTTCCCACGCCCGATGGAGGAGGGGGACGCCCATCATCAGGTTGTCGTAGAAAAATTCGGCGGGACGCGCCCGGTTTGCGCCAATGCCCCCCGCGAGGGCCGCGAGGTGGATGATCATGTCGGGTTTGGCGTCCGCGAGGAGGTGGTCAATCCCCGCGCGGGTGCGGATGTCGTAATCTGCGCGACGAGGGACAAAAATCTCCGTGGCCCCGCGTTTTCGGAGTGCATCCACTACGAACGAGCCGAGAAATCCAGACCCGCCGGTGACAGTTACTTTTTTATTTTGCCAAAATGTCATATTGCACCTTTTTTGACGCAAAGGCGCAGAGTCGCAAAGAATTTAAAGAAAACTTCGCGTCTTTGTGCCTTTGCGTCAGGGTTATTGCACGATAAATTGTGCATTTCGATAGCGTAAATGTTTGGGTTCTTTGATTAGCCCATCTTGTAGGGCGTGGAGGACTTCGCGAATGCCGTCGTCCACGGTCAGGGTGGTGGTGTAGCCGAGTTCACGCTTGATTTTCTCAAACGAGACGGTGATGTCGCGCATGTCGCCGCCAAAAGTGAGGTCTTTGTACTCCACGCGAGTTTCGGCGAGACGTTTGATGATGAGGGAAACGATTTGGTCTTTGGTGTAGTTGCCTTCGTCTGTGCCCACGTTAAAAATTTGGCCGCGGACTTTGTCTTTGGGCGATTCCAGAGCGAGGAGGATGCCGCGCACCGCGTCGAAAACATGGACGAACGAGCGGGAGTAGCCGCGCTGGTAAATGAGCAGTTTGCGCTCGGTCCAGGCATCGAGGACGAACTGGTTGACGATCAGGTCGAATCGGGTGCGGGGGGAGAGGCCGAACAGGGTGGCGAAGCGGAGCAGGATTGGGGCGGTTTTGCCCCCTGTTTGGGCCAGCAAAAACTGTTCGGAGGCGATCTTCGTTTCGGCGTAGAGGGATTGGGGCGTGAGAGGGGATTCTTCCGTCACCGGTTTGCCGTCGGGGGAGAGGCCATAGTTACTGTACGTAGAAGCCATGACGATGCGGGGGATGCCGAGATCGTGCGCCTGGGCGTACACGTGTTTCGTCGCCTCGACGTTGTACCGCCACGCGACCTGTTTGCCCACTGCCTGACAGGCCGGGAACCCGACGATGGCGGCAAGGTGGACGATCCCCGCGGGGGTGGGCCACTGCGAACGATAGGCGAGCGCGGATTTAATCGCGCGGGGTTCGGTCACATCCGCTTTGACGAAGTGAAAATTCGGATGGCGCAGGTATGCCACGAGCGATTCTCCGCCGAAAAGCAGTTCATCTACAACCGTGACATAGTACCCGCGCCGGAGCAGTTCGCCCGTCAGCAAAGAGCCGATGTAGCCCGCGCCGCCGGTGATGAGGATATGCTTATC
>JABWBV010000396.1 GCA_013359445.1 Anaerolineales bacterium
AAAATATGCCGCGAAGTTCGCCCGTAAACCGATAGAGACAAAATATAACGGGGCAAAAAAGCTAACGGCAAACTGGTGGACGATATCGTGGGCCTCGTTTTCTTCGCCGGGTTCCAACGTTTGCCCGAGCGCAATGCCCACCAGATAAGCCCCAAACACCGCGTGGATGCCCAAAAATTCGGTCACAGCCGCGGCCCCCAACATGACCACCGTGGTCAACGCAATGAACGACGTCGGCCAGGAAAGATGGGCTTTGACCCACAAATATACCGGACGTCCGATCCACCGGCCTGCCAGCAACACCCCTGTGCTGAAAACCACGAGTAACCCCATGTTGGCCCAGACTTGTTGCCCGCGCGTGCCCGCCTCTGCCAGTTCACCAGGGATAAACACATTCAGGATAATGGCAAACAACGTCCAGCCGATCACGTCGTTCAGTGTGGCGGCAGTCATAATCACGATGCCGATCTCCTTTTGAATAAGCCCCAAATCCATCAAAATACGGGCGATGACCGGAAGCGCGGAAATGGAAAGCGCTGTCCCGATAAAAATTCCAAAGGCCCGGCCATGTTGGAGCGCCTCCGGCCCCCACACGCGAGGAAACACCACAACAGCCCCAATCCCCAACAACATCGGAAAGAGCCAACCCAAGAAACTGGTGTACGCCACCTGTTTTCCCCGTTTTCGCATGTGCGTAAGTTTGACTTCCAACCCGGCTACAAAAAGGAAAAATAACATGCCCACGTTGATAATGGAATCCCGCGCCAGATTCAGGGATTTGTCCACAGGGAACAGCCAATTGAAGTAAGTAGGAGCCAGCGTTCCTAAAATCGTTGGGCCAAGCAGAATCCCGCCCAACAATTCTCCCAACACCGTCGGTTGTTTCAAACTCCGCATGATCTGCCCACAGATCAAGGCCGTCAACAACATCACCCCGAATTGAATAAAAAGAAGTACCAGCTCATAGTGATCCATACTTAGCTCCTTTGAAAATAAGATTTGCGTCCTCAATGAAGAGAAGGAAGGTCTGCAAGTTCTACCTCTCTTCACGTGAGTGATTACAACTTTGAAAGGGTGACCGACACGGCCATTCCTGCTTTCATGTTGGTTCAACCTCCCGCGAATTCTAACAAAGATACGGGAGCGCCAATTTTCCTCGCGAATTACGCACATCCCCCATTCGGCCTTCTCTACTGGCATAGGAAAAATCGCCCCCTGCATAGAATTTTCTCTTATGGGAAAATTTGGCGCGATGAATTCCACTCCCGCCACAACGCCTCCCCATATCTCCGGTCGAGTCAATAGCCTACAAACTATGCGTTTAGTGGCTGCTTTCGGCGTTTTTCAATTTCACCTTTGGCAAAACTATCTGGGCGTCACCCTGGCTTTCCCTGCCACCGATTATTTTTTGGTGTTGGTGGGAGTCCTTGCGGCGATGACCCAGGCGGATCGGATTGGCAAAGGCAGTTGGCGCGGGTATATGCAAGCGCGTTACATTCGCATGTATGTTACCTATCTCCCCCTCTTTTTGCTTGCACTGGCGTTCAAATGGCAAGGCGATTGGGGCTGGATGCGCCAGTCGTTTTTCTTCATTCCGCTCGCAGACCGGACCCCTGTCATTGGGGCAACGTGGATGCTCTCGCATTTCATCCTTTTTTATTTTCTGTTTAGTCTGGCTTATTTGTTCAAAAAAGAATCTTCGTTGTGGGGCGTGTTTTCCGTTTGGGCGTTAGGGGTCGTTGCGTTCAACTTTTTCGGGTGGAAGCCCGCCATGCCCCATCATTGGGCGCAAATGCTGTTTTATGAGCGCAACCTGGAATTTATCTTTGGCTACCTGGCCGGACTCATCCTGCGCCAGGGGCGGTTGCCCATACAGTGGGCACGGAGAGTCTTTGGGTTGGGCGCGGTAGGGATTGGCATCAGCATTCTTCTCCAAAACAACGGGATCAGTCCGCTGGGGCGCAGTCTGTACTCCGGTATCCCGGTAACCCTGTTCGTTTTGGGGTTGGTGGCGATGGAAAAACAAGGTGCCCCGGATCGAGTGGTCAAAATCCTGACCTGGCCCTGGCTGGTGTTGGCTGGCGAATCATCCTACGTGCTTTATCTCAGTCACGGTATCCTTCTGCAAGCCTGGGATCGACTTTTGGGCATCACCGCCTCGCTTGTCCCGTTTATTTCGGCGGGGATTATTGCTTTTGCGGTGTTGGGATATGTGTACTGGGAAAGCCCCATGATCGCCTTTCTGAACAAGGGCCAGTGGATTCGCCCTAAACTCCCGGTATGGGGTTCACGGAATGAGGAAAAAGCATGGGGGACCCAATAGGCCTACGGCCCCACCCGCGCCTCCGCCAACCACGCCCACGGTGAATCCGGCCATTGGGCGATCAACGCCAGATACGCGGCCCGCGCGGCCACCGCGTCCCCTTCGAGTTCGTAACTCAGCCCGATGCCAAACAGCAGGCGGGGAATAATTTTCTCCGCCGCAAAAGAGTCAATTGAAAGTCCTTCCGATAATGATTGCAGGTTTTTGCGGATATTGACCAAGTCATTGCCTGCCAAAAGAAGAGCCTCTTGTTCTTCTAATAGCGGATAGTAATCACTTGGATCATTCCTTTGGGTAGGGACTCCAGAAGAGAAAGGAATGAACAAGGAAAGCAAATTTTCAGGGGTCAAATCTGACAATATGGGAGGCTCACCACACAGAATTCTTGGAGGGCTAAAAAAGTTCGGAATATTATCTGTCCACACAAGTACCCAAAGTTCACTGACCTCTGAAACTCCTTGTCCTATACATTCACCAAAGGCACTGACGGGCACCGTTGGGGCATAAGTTCCTAATAGGAAAAATGCAAGTGTGTTTCCTGGTTTCAACAGCTCAACACGAATCTGAAAAGATTGAATAGGCCGCTTAAAACCTTGTATAGGATGTAATATCCACCCATTTGCCGCTGAATCAATGATCCACCACATAGTCTGGTCAAATGCCTGTGCCAAAATCCATTCTGGTTCTTCGTCTGCATCTATATTGAGAGAATAGGTTCCTACGAAAGAATACCCTCTTGCTTGCAAGGTTTCGACAGGGGGGTGGGCGGCAGGGATAGCCTCATTCGCCATTCGCCAAATAACCAATTGCCTTAATGGGCAAATCAGAGATTCATAAGAGGACAGACTATCCCCGTAAGCAGTAAAGAGCGCGACTGGAGTAAGGTAAGGGGCTAAATCTGTCTGTTCGGGTTCTCTCCGTTGGGCGGCGGCTTGCATTTGCTCACAGAAAATAAGCGGTGACGCTTTGGAAGTTGCCCAGTAAGCAGAAGCTAGTTCGGCAAACGGCGAATCGGTAAATTGGGCTAGACTATCCAAGGTCGCAATTGCACGTGGATCGTCATGTCGCGCCGCGTACAGCATGGCCTGATGCACGCGTAATAAAGCCAGATAGTCAGGAGATGGCGTGTTTTCGGGTAAAACACCCATCAGGGCACCTGTGAGAAAATCTATTGCTTCTCGTGTTGAGAGGGGGGCAGTAAAGGCTTGCGCGGCCAAGCATACAGGTGTGTCGGGGGGCGCTTCGTTATTGGTGGAGTATTTTTTTTCCGCGCCTTGCCAGCGATACCAGTTGAGCTGTTGCCATGTACACTCAAAATTGAGCGAGCGGGGGATAGCGACTCGAATTTTTGTAACCCCAATATTAAAGTGATCATCAATATCAAACGTGTAACCTGGTTTAAGCGCGATAGTTTCTAACAATTTCAGTTGTAAACCTACCCTCCCATACACCTTCAACTCCCCAAACTGCGTCCCCAACGCCTGCCCGTCGAAGTGCGTCACCCAATCATCCAACCCATCCCCGTTCAAATCGGGGGTGAACTGGAACGTGGTGCTTTCCCCGCGGGCGAGGTTTTCGTGGTGGATGTCGTTGGGGATGAGCGTATAGCCATCGTCTCTGGTTTCGTCGAGCGGAATCCATCCGCGGAGGTTGTATGCTTCCGAGATCACTTCCACGAGCCATTCGGGGGTGGGGTCGCCGTCGAGTTCGTGCGGGGTGGGGATCAGGGTGAAGGTCGCTTCACTTATGGGAGAAGAGGCAAAAAGGAGCAGGGGGGTGTTTGGCGTGAGGGTGGATTGGCTTTCGCGGAGGAGGTTGACGACGGCGGTTTGGGCGAGGAGCCAGACGGCGCGCGGAGGGAACCAGATGTTGGGGTCGAGGGTGCCCTCTGAAAACAGGGCTTCCGCGTTTGGCAGGCCATCAGGGTAATAGCGCTCTAGATCGGCCTGGATAAAGTCGAATAAACCGCGCGCCTCGGGGAAGGTGAGAAAATCCCCGTGGAAGGTGGGGTAGTCAAACTGATTCCACGCGTCGCGTTCCAGGCCGATGCCATAGTTGAGGACACGGACGAGGGTGGCGGGGTCGGGGGGGCGGAGGGGGAGGGTGGGTGCGGGCGTTTGTGGCGGAGTGAAAAGGGGAGAAGGAGAGGGGGAGGGCGCTATTTCGCTGGGGGGAGGTGACGCGGTGAGGCGAGGCAATGGCGCTGGGGTAGGCGCGGCGCAGGCGGGGAGGAGGAGAAGAATGAGAAGGGGAGAAAAGGTGATAAGGAATCGAATGCGCGGCATGAATCTATTGTAATTCATGCCGCGCGCGAAAAAAGAGGCGTGTATGTAAGTTCACTAAGCATTCCCATCAGTTCCTACAAGCTCCGGGAACTCGTAGGAATTTGTGGGAATTTTTGGCGCCCCACTTACCCCCCTCCCGCCGCCAACATCGTTTCACTCATCCAGCCCACGTTGCCGCCCCCAAAATCGACGTACCACCAATGGAAGCCGGTGGCGTACACGCCGTTCAGGTTGTTGAGGTGGGGGAGGACGGTGCCGTTATCCCCGGTGGCGATGGTGTTGATGACGGGGTAATTGGTGCCCGGCCCGGTGCGGAGGTTGGCATCTTGGGTGGTGACCACGCTTTGGGTGGGGGTGAAAACGGTGGAGGTGGTCATCGGTTCGACGACAACCATCATCATGCCGTTGGCGACGTACCGCTCCGTGCCCTGGTAGCAGGTTCCGCCCGCAGGATTCTCTGAGGCAGGGGTGGGGGTGAGGCGTAAAAGTGGGGGGGCTGGTGAGCCGACCGCACCCACGATGACGGGTAAAAAGACGTTTTCGGGCAAATCGACGGGGGGGGGCGGAGGGCAGGGGACGATGGTGATGTCACTATCCCAGTCGTTGGGCACGTTGACCACCTCGCCGTTGATGACCATGGTGGTGGAGCCTCCGCCATCTTGCGCGATGCCGAAGTCCGCGCCGACGTATTCGCGGGCGAAGTAGCCGAGTTCGGCCATGTTCATACCGCCGCGGACGATCACATCGGGGGCGGGGTCGCCGGGGTCGTCGCCAAAGACGATGCGGTCTACCACGATGAAGAAGATGTAGTCTTCGTTGTAGGCGATGGCGGTGCGGGAGTCGCGCACGACCGCTTGGGGTTCGCCCGCGTAGTCGTTGATCAGGCCGTCTTCGAGAAAATAAAACGCGCCGCCGATGCTGGCGTAGGTTTTGGTCCAGTCTTTGCCGATGATCGGCGTTTCACAATCCTCGTTGGAGAGGTGGTTGATGGCTTGGGAGATGCCGATTTGTTCGCCTAATTCCAGGTTTTCGAGCAGTTTGGTGCGTTTGACTCCGGTGGCGGAGAGAACGACGTGATCAAAGGGGATGATCGTCGTGCCTGCGCCATCGCGAATTTCCCGCACGTACCCGACTGCTTCGGCGGATGGATCGCGGTCTTGTGGGGCGAGGGTCAGCCAGTCTTCAAAGGGCAGGGGCAGGTCGGCCAGCAGAGAAAAAGAGGGGGGCAGAATCAGGGTGGGGCGTGTCATTTCGACGAGGATTTCGACCCCTTCGTCGTCGGTGGGGGTGCGGAGGTCGTATTGAGGGGTGTACAGGATCAATTCGTCTTCCCCGCGCGGGGTGTTGATGTCGTCAATTTTGACGGTGCTGGTGGTGGTGCCGCTAAAGGCGACGATTTGTTCGCTTGGTTGGTGGTAAACACATTCGCCAATGAACGCGTCCCCGTCGAGTTGCCAGACGAAGCCACTGCCATTTTCGTTGTCGTCATGGCGTTTGGCATACCAGCCGGAGTGGATTTGCCCACGCCAGGGCACGCCCGAGGGTTCAATGGGAGCGCCGAAGTAGTACCCGTTGATTGCCACGACGACATTGTTCCGTTTCCCCCAACTTTGGCCCCAGTAGTTGAGCGTGTCTTCGTATCGGGTAGCCATGGCACTCGTTGGCTCGGTGCCGCCCGATAACCGCCCCTGAGCGATCATGCTGTCAATCGTTACGTCAGGGTTGCCGCGCGCCATGCGCGCGACGTACACATCGTTAGCCCCCAAATCGTCCGAAGCCGGAAAATAGAATTGCTGGTATTCAATCCCTGGAGCGACGGTTTGCCACCCTACGTCAGGATTTTGGGCCTGCCCCGTGCGCGCAAAGAAAAAAATACCGATCAAAAATATGGTGGAAACGACAAGGGAAAGGAGGAGAGGTTTTTTCATACCGCATATTATAACAACACGCCCATTTTACCTCTTCGAGCGTGAGTAATAACAATTTCTGGTTCTACCTGGAATACTGTGAAAGAAACCGAAATTTTGAAGGGGGTGGGGGCTGTACAGCCCCCACCCCCTTCAAAATTTCGAACACTTCACACCAAAAACGGTCGCGCCTATTTTCTTTTGCGGTGCGAAATTACGATATGAAATAATATCATAACGCCATAACCCATCCTTGACGAAAATCTGACAATCAAATAAGATTTAACCGCCCCACAGTATATTCAACTATCCTAACAAATTTATAGCCAGATAAAT
>JABWBV010000397.1 GCA_013359445.1 Anaerolineales bacterium
CCCCTTCGCCCGCGCCGTGCGGATGTAATCCTCCCCCATAATCCCCAACATCGAAGCCCGCATCACCGCAAACGCCGTCGGCATATAGGCCAGTGTCAACACCGCCACCGGCAGAACCGCATGGCGCGCAATATCCTTCACATTCGCCCACCCCTCCAGGCGCGGAAACGAATATGAATCCCCGCTCGGAAACCACTTCAATTGAATCGCAAAAATCGGAATAAAAATCATCGCCAACCAAAACGACGGCACCGCCCGCAATGTGAACAACACCGTCAACAACCCCATATCCGTCGCCTGCCCGTGCTTCCACGCCGCCCACGCCCCCAACGCCGACCCGATCCCCGTCGCCAACGTCAAACTCGTCCCCACCAACAACAGCGTCCACCCCAACCGGTCCGCCAGCACCTCCGCCACCGAACTCCCCCCGCTGTACCGGTACGACTGCCCCAAATCCCCCCGCAACAAATTCCCCCAATACCGCGCATACTGCACCCCCAACGGGGCATCCAACCCATACGCCGCCCGCAGTTCTGCAATCTTCTCCTCCCCCATCTGTTGCACCGCACTCCCCGCAATCAACGCCATCGGATCCCCTGGCATCATGCGCGGCAACAGAAAATTCAGCGAAATCGCGATAAATAACGTAAAGGCATACTCAAGCAAACGTCGGGACATCTTTCAAATCAACAAATCAGCAAACAAGCAAACCAGCAAACAAGCAAACCAACAAACAAGCAAACCAACAAACCAATAAACCAACCAATATCTATCAGCATCCTGAGCGGAGCGGGAAAATACCCGACTCTTGAAATCACTCTGTTCCAGCGCAGTCGAAGGATGCGGGCCTCACGCACCTCCCCCCACGCTTCGACTACGCAAAGCCTCAGCGTGCAACACACAAAATAACAAACGAACCAACAAACCACCCTCCCCCCATTCTACAACAAAACCCTCCCACACAACCCCCGCAAATGCCCCTCCAACACCCCAAACATAGATTGCCAATAATCTGCCACCACCGACCCAGGCGGGAACGGGTGCGCGGCCATTTTGTGTGCCACCGGCACCAACCACAACCCCCACACCGCATCCGCATAAAACTGCCGGATTTCCCGCTCCTCACAGGAAGGGATGGCCCCTTCCCTGGCGAGGCGGGCGGCCCAATACGCCTCTAACACCCGCGCTTTCTCTAAATATTGGTGCGCGCGGTAGGGCTGGAGGAACATAAAGCCCAAATCCATTTCCGGGAGGCCGTAACTTGCCATCTCCCAATCAAGTAGGATCGCGTCGTCGGTCAGGGTGGGGGGGAGGGCTACGTTGGGGGGATAGACATCGTTGTGGAGCAGGGTCGTCGGGAGGTGGGTAAACGTTTGGGCCGCGTCCACCGTGCGGGCGATTAACCCATCCAGGCCGGGAATCGGTTCCCAGACGTTTTGCCGGATCAGCTCACAAGTCATTTTCCCCAGCATTTCCGCGTCCAGCCGCGTTTCGTGCCGGGGGAGGAGCCAATCGGTGTTGGCCGGATTGCCAATCTGACCAACACCGTGCAGGCGTGCATAGGCCCGCGCCATGCACTCCCCTTCGGCTTGCGTCCACGGGCGGGAGGGGGGCGGGAGATGGTGGGCGGTCAGGTCTTCCATCAGGATCAGGCGCTCTTGGGTGTCGGGATGAAGGTCGGCGAAGTAGATTTGGGCGTGGGGGATGTCCAGGTGGGGCAAAACGCACGCGTAAAAGTGCCGCTCCCGGTCGGGGAAACCGGGGTCGGCGGGGAATTCGGGTTGGATGCGTTTGAGGATCAGCGTCTCTGGCCCTGCGTTTGGCACGGCATATTCCAACGACAAGCGCCACACTGCCGCGGGCGTGGCGCTGTGTTTGATCAGGCTTTCGGTATAACGCGCCGCGCGGGGGTGGACGGTTTGTTGGAGGAGGGGGAGGAGGGGCAAGGGTAAACCTGAGACGTGAAACGTGACTCGTGAATTTACCACGAGTCACGTTTCACGCATCATAGGGTATCTTTGATTGAGGGTAGCGTAACGCTATTTCGACGCTTCCGGCGGCAGGAACGACCACACGGTCATGATCCCGCTCCCGTTCAGGTACACCCACCCGTCATAATCGGCGGGGACGTAGGCGAAGTTGCCGTTCGGGGACATGAGGGGGACCCATGGGATGATCTCGACGAACCGTTCCTGGAACGCGGTGCTGAGTTCGTCCACGCGGGACAGGTCGGACAGGGAGGTGAACTCGGTCAGAATCGTGTCGAATTCTTCGTCACAAGTGCCAGACAGGTTGCCCCAACCGATGCCGCCAAAGTCGCAGTTGAATAGCCCACGAATGAACCCATGCCGGAATTGCGGCACCGCCGACCAGCCCCAAATGGCGAGGTCGTAAGCGGGGTCGGGCACGGCGACGAAGTTGGGCCAGATTTCGGTGACGGAGGTGTCAATGTCCTGGCAACGTTGGGTGGTTTTGAACCCGATGTCGCTGAGCATTTGCCCCATCAGTTCGGTGGCGCGGACTTCGACGGGGTTGTTGACATCGCACAGGATGGTGTATTCGGCGTTGGTGCCTTCGAACTCGCGGATGCCATCGCCATCGGAGTCGGTGAGTCCGGCCTGATCGAGCAGTTCGGCGGCGCGGGTGGCGTCAAATTCGTGCGGGACGTTGATGCTCCACGGGAGTTCGGGGTGGTACCAGTTTTGGGGGAGGACGGTGCCCTGTCCAAGCAGGATGATGTCCACGAGCAGATTGCTGTCAATCGCGAGGGAGATCGCTTGCCGCACTTCGGGGATGTTGAACGGGGCTTTGGAGCCGTTCATGTAGAGGATGTAGTTGAAGAAGTCGGAGCCTTTCGCCAGTTCAATCGCGGGGTCGTCTTCCATTTGTTGGACGAGCGCGGGGGGGACGGCAGACAGCACGGCGGAGGCGGCGTTCGATTGGAGTTGGTTGAATTGCTGGGTACGGTCTTTGACGATTTTGGCGATGATCATCGGGACGGTGGGCTGACCGAGGAAGTAGTCGTTGTTGGCCTCGAATGTGTACGATTCGCCAGGGACGACGTCCACGAGTTTGTACGCGCCGGTGCCGATCTTGCCCTGGAACTGGCTGAGTTCGCCGCTGACGGGGGTTTGGTCTTTCCAGATGTGTTCGGGCAGGATGTAGGTGGCGGCGAGACCTTCTTCGAGGAGGAAGGGGTTGGGGGCGGTGAGGGTGAGGGTCAGTTCGTAGTCGCTGACCGCTTCGATCCCGGCGATGCCGGTGAGGCCGGGGGCGCGTCCGGCGGCGGTGAGGAAGTTGTAGGAGAAGACGACATCGGCGGAGGTGAAGGGTTCGCCGTCGTGCCAGAGGATGTCTTCGCGGAGGGTGATCGTCCAGGTCAGGCCGTCTGCGCTGGGGGTGGCGCTGGTGGCGAGGTGGGGGCGGGTGCCCAGATCGGGGGTGCGGATGTAGAGGGGGTCGTAAATCCAGCCGGTCATCCATCCACCGATGAAGGTGTTGGCGTTGGCGGGGGTGATGGGGCCTTCGTCGTTGTCAATGAGGACGATGAGGGGTTTGACTTCGGCGGGGGTTTCGGTGGGGACAACCGGTTCATCGGTGGGGGCGGGGGCCTCTGTGGGTGCGGTTTCTTCGGGCGCGACTTCGGCGGGTTCCGTGGGAGCGGCGTCATCCGTGGTGGAAGAAACTTCCGTGGGGGCCGTTTCTGTGGCGGGCGGGGCAGATTGGCACGCGGCCAAAATGAATAGGCTAAAGGCCAGCCCAAGGGTAAACAAGATATTTTTTTCATAGCTCTCTCCGAATATAAAATTGTCAACAGGAAAAATCCTGATAAGACCCAAGTATTAAGCATTTCCACCGCGGGGCTGATATTTCTCGTGATGGAAAACGCTAACTTTATCAAAATCCCCTCAAAGGTTCAAGAGGAGAGTGAAGATTTGTTTACTTACACAAGGATGAGTACGAAACCGAAGGCAAGATGGATTTGTCCCCCATCCTTGTTCGGGGGCAATCGGTTGTCGTTTTTTACGGCGGCTGTTTGGGACGCCGATTTTAAGCAGGCTCGCGCCAAATTTGGGTTATACTTTTGCCTCACATTCGCAAATTCCAAACTTCTCGCTCTTTTGAGCGAACACAAAATTTGACTGCGCTAGACCCAAGGAATGCCAAGACATGGCCGTTTTCCGCTCCGTGCAGAGCTTACCCTGAACATAGGGGATGGGATGCTTCTGTTATATGTCTGAGTCGTTAATTTAGGAGGTTGTTATGTCCCTCGGCACCATTCTCGAAGTTGCCATTGGTATTTTATTCGTGTGGATTCTCCTTGCCCTTATCACTTCCCAAGTCTCTGACTGGGTGGCGTCGTGGTTTAAATGGCGCGCCAACATGCTTGAGACCACGATTCAAAATATGCTGGGGTGCGAATCTATGTGTGTGGATTTTTACAAACACCCCCTGATCAAAGGTCTCCACAGTGATAGCGGAAAACGGAAACCCTCCTACATCCCCAAAAACCAGTTTGCCCTGGTCGTTTTTGAATTGTTCATCAAAGCCGGAACCGATGAATCGTCGCTGACGCAAACGAGCAAGACTTTAGAAGAAGGCACGGAGTCAATCTTTACCCGTCTCAAAGCCGCTATTGAAAAAATCGGCAATAATCCCCAAGACAACAAACAGCAACTTGCCCGCGCGTTGGAAACCCTCTTGCTCGACGTGCAAAGTGTCGGAAATCAAATTCAAAATGCCGATCAAGCCCTAGCCCAAGCCCGCAAACGCACAGAAGCCTGGTTTGATGACGCCATGGAACGCCTGAGTGGGTCTTACAAACGCCGCGCCCAATACTCCGCCATCGTCATTGGCATGATCATCGCCATCGGCACCAACGCCGACTCCCTCGCCATCGCCAACGCCCTCTGGACACAACCCCTTGTGCGCGAAGCCATCGTCACGCAGGCCGAGCAACTCGAACTCCCAGAAGACCCCAACAATGTAGCCCCCCAACTCCACCTTGAAAATCTAAGCACGCTCCAAAGCCTTTCCTTACCCATCGGATGGGCCAAAGAAAACATCCCCACCGACTTCAACGGGTGGTTTCTAAAAGCAGGCGGAATTCTCCTCAGTGGAGCCGCCGCCGCGCAAGGGGCGCCGTTTTGGTTTGAGATATTGCGGAAACTCCTCAACTTTCGGTCCAATCCCACACCGCCCAAGGAAGACAAATAGCCTTATTACCCCACCAGAGATTAGCCGAGCAGTTACTCCTTGAGTTAACGATTGAATAACGATCTGATGCCGCGTGCGATCATTCACCTGGATTTAGACGCCTTTTACTGTGCCGTCGAAGAACAACACCACCCGGATTTGCGCGGGAAACCGTTTGCCGTCGGGGGCAAACCCTCCGAACGGGGCGTCGTGGCCTCGTGTTCCTACCCGGCCCGCGCGGTTGGCGTGCGTTCAGCCATGCCCATGTCCCGCGCCATGCGCCTCTGTCCAGGGCTGATCATCGTTCCCCCTCACTTTGAACGCTACCGCGCCGCCTCCCAACAAGTGATGGCCCGCCTCCACGCCCTCACCCCCCTGGTCGAACAAATCTCCATCGACGAAGCCTTTTTGGATGTCACCGCCCTGCCCGATCCCCCCGCAACCCTCGCCCGTCAACTGCAAGCCACCATCCACGCCGACCTCAACCTCCCCTGTTCCCTCGGGCTTGCCACCAACAAACTAATCGCCAAAATCGCGTCCGATCACGGCAAAAGCCTCGCGCGGGGCGGCGGCCCCCCCAACGCCATCACCCTCGTCCCCCCCGGCACAGAAGCGGAATTCCTGGCCCCTCTGCCCGTGGATCGTTTATGGGGCGTTGGCCCAAAAACCGCCGCCCGCCTGCACGAGATGGGCATCACCACCATCGGCGCCCTCGCACAGGTTCCCGAAACCGAACTCGCCCGTCGTTTCGGCAAAAACGGCGAAGAAATGTCCCGCCACGCGCGAGGCCTTGATGACCGCCCCATTGTGACCGAGCACGAAACCAAATCTATCAGCCAGGAAATCACCTTCTCCCGCGATGTCACCGACCCATCCCGCCTCCGCGCGGTCATCCACGAACAAAGCGAAAGCATCGCCCACCAACTCCAAAAAGAAACCCTCGAAGCCACCACCATCAAACTCAAACTACGTTGGCCGGATTTCAGCACCCTCTCGCGCCAAACCACCCTCAGCCAACCCTTTTCCGACGCGCCCCTAATTGCCCAAACCGCGTGGCGCTTGCTCGAAAAAGTCTGGCAACCTGGCAAACCTATTCGCCTCCTGGGCGTTGGCGTGTCCGGGCTGGGCACGCACCCCCACCAGCTCAGTTTGTGGCAAAATTCAGACCCAAAACCTATGACCAATCTCCCTCCTGCCTCCCAAGCGCTCCTCACCCTTCACATCCCTCACCGTGTATTTACGCACCCCGGCCCCGTCACCTCCCTCGAACAAGCCGCCCAAGAACGGGGCCAGCACCCCGATCAAGTCATCCGCTCGATCCTGTTTCGCCTCTCCGAGGCCGAATTTCTAATGGTGCTCATGGCCGGGCCTGCCCAAATTCCGTGGAAAGCCCTGCGCAAACACGTAGGCTCCTCCCGACTGACCCTGGCGAGTGAGGACGAAGTCCGCGCGGTCACCGGAACCGAACGGGGCGCGGTTGGCCCCTTCGGGTTACCCGCCCCGATCCGCATTCTGGTCGATGCCAGTGTCCTGTCCCAAACAGAAATCTCCCTTGGCTCAGGCGTGCGTGGCACGACGATCATCCTCCAGGTAGCCGACATGATGCGGGGACTAGGGGAAGTCGAAGTGGTGGAATTTAAGGAGT
>JABWBV010000398.1 GCA_013359445.1 Anaerolineales bacterium
TCACCGACATCACCGAAGCCCTCAACACCCGCTACCCCGTTGACATTGACCTCTGGCTCTCACTCGGCGACGCCTACGTCAAGAAAAACAAACTCCAAGACGCCCTCGACTCTTACACCAAAGCCGAAGAACTACTCCGGTAACCCGCCAACTTTTACACCAAAATCGCGCAAGGTTTTGCCTTGCGCGATTTTTTTATTTTCGGGCCAATCTCTATCCTGTTTGCTTACCTTATGAAAACGATTCTCATCACTGGCGCATTGGGCTGGACCGCAACGGCAATCATCCAACGGTTAAAACAAAACAACGCTCGGCTAATTGGTGTTGACCTACCCGATGTCCCCCTTTCCCCGGACATCACCCCGTATTTCGACACCCTCATCCGGGGAGATATTGCCGACTTCCAGCAAGTTGATCGGGCGATGCAAGGGGTGGACGCAGTCGTTCACCTCGCTGTCGCACTTGGCAATGCTTATGGTACGCCAGACCTTCCCTTCGCCACGAACGTCAAAGGCACTTACAACGTATTTGAGGCCGCCCGACAACATGCCATTGAAAAAGTGATATTGATGAGTTCTGCCCCGGTTCACCTGTTCCCCCTGGATAAACGCCCTTTTCGCGCGGGGACTGATTGGCAAAGTTCCTCGGATGGAGATTACCTGTATGATCTGACCAAACGATTACAGGAAGAGATCGCCCGCGATTTTTGCCAAACCTTCGGCATGAACAGTATTGTGCTTCGGGCTGGGCACATCGTGGATGGCAGAGCGGAAAAAGACCCGAAAGGTAGCCCCCTGTCCGAGGTGGTGTATTGTCGCGGGGGGTGGGTATGTCGGTATGACTTGGCAACCGCTTGCGCCCAGGCGTTACACCAAACCCTGCCAGGATACAACGCCTATCACGTCATCGGGGCATGGCAGGCCAGAGATATGTTTGAAGTTGAAAAAACGGAACAAGCATTGGGGTTTCAATTTCAAACCCGATTTGAAGCGTACTAACCCCGTAAGCGTCGGAAATCGCCATCGCGCACCGTCACCCCTACCGCGTCCAAATGCTCCAAAAAACCCAGCGCATACTTCCGGCTCGTATTGAACCGATCCCGAAAAACCGCCACAGTCACCCCCCCGTCACGGGCGATGATCGCGCGCGTTTCCGCCAATAACTGCCCGTAATCTTCCTTGCGAAAGACCACTTCGGGCGACACCTGCACCAAGTGTCCCAAATCCACCAGCGCATTGTAAACTTCCACGCCCACGTCCGCCTGCGCCTCTTTGACCGAGGGGGGAGAAAACGGACTGCTTGCGAACCGGGATAACAACCGTTGCACCCCCCCTGTCTGGGCCGGGGAAAACTGCACGGTATGGGTAGGGTGCCAAACCAGTTTTTCGTTGGCGATCAGCGCCCCGCTTCCGGTCAGGTTCGCCATCACCGCGTTAAACAACCGCATCTCCAGTTTCAAACGACTTTTCAACTCTTCGCGCGGCAGACCCAAACGGAGGGGATTTTGCCGGTGATAGACGCTGACCTCGGTCTGAACCCGATCTGTCAGCGTTTGCCAATGGGTGCGGGACGTGATCAACCCGTCGGGGACCCCGGACTCGAGCGGGATCAGCATCCCCTCCGCGAGCAAGGTCTCCAGCGCGGTGTTGCCCACCGTCTGCCCGAGCGAGGCGCGCTCGATCACCGCGCGCCGTGGGGCGACGCCGAGCACGAGCATCGCCTGGAGCAGAACATCTTCGGGAGTGCCCTGCGCGAGCGAGGCCAACCGCGCCAGCACCGTTTCGTCAAAGCGCTTGTGCCGCCCTTTCGGATGGGGGTCCATCACCCGCCCGCCGCCGAGGGTTTCGCCGGGGGAGGGGCGACGCAAAATGTATCGGTCACCGCGCATGGCGATGACGGGGTCGCGCAATTCGATCTGAACCCAGCCCGTTTCGCCGGGGGGGAGGGTGTCCACGCCCAACAACCGCACCCGCCCCACCACTTCCGCCGCGCCGAGGAAAAATTTGACTTCCAAATCGTGTTCGACGGGGGAGACGTCCGGGAGGAGGCGGAATTCCAGGTCCAGGCGTTGGGTGGGGGTGAATTGGCCGGGGAGGGTGACCCACTCGCCGCGGCGAACCTCTTCGAGGGCGACACCCGCGAGGTTGACGGCGGTGCGGGAGCCGGGAGGGGCGTGTTGTTCTTTTTGATTGTGCGATTGCAGGCCGCGAATCCGCCCGCGAGTGCCATCGGGTTGGAGGATGACCTCTTGCCCGATTTCAAACCGCCCATCGGTGAGTGTGCCCGTGACAACGGTGCCGAACCCGGGCATGGTAAACACCCGATCAATGGGCAGGCGCGGGCGTCCCAGGTCCGGGCGGGGGGGGCGATCCGCGAGGCAGGTGGCGAGGGCGTTCGCCAGGGTGGAGACGCCCGCGCGGGTCCGGGCGGAGACGCGGATGATCGGGGCCGTGGCGAGGGCAGTGCCGCGTAACACCGCGCGGACGTCGTCCTCGATCAGGTTCAACCAATCGGGGTCATCGATCATATCGATTTTGGTGAGGGCGACGACGCCAGCGGGGATTTGGAGGAGGTCGAGGATGGCGAGGTGTTCGCGCGTTTGGGGCATCACGCCTTCGTCGGCGGCGATGACGAAGAGGGCGGCGTCAATGCCGCCGACGCCTGCGAGCATGTTTTCGATGAAGTCGCGGTGTCCGGGGACGTCCACGACGCCGACTTCTTGGCCGTTGGGCAGGGTGAAGAAAGCGAATCCGAGGTCAATGGTCATCTCGCGTTCGCGTTCTTCCTTGAGGCGGTCGGGGTGGGTGCCGGTGAGGGCCTGGACGAGGGTGGATTTGCCATGATCGACATGGCCGGCGGTGCCGATGACGCGCATTATTTTTGGTTCCTGGTAGTGACGACTTCAGCCGTAGGTTGAACGACTGAAGTCGTCACTACGAACGAATTATCCTTGTGCGCGTCCGAGGACACGTTCGTAGTCAGCGACCCAATCGCGGGCGAGGGCGAGGAGGCTTTGCAGTTTGCGGGCGACTTGTTCGTCGAGTTGCTGGGCGATGTCTTTCACTTCTTGGAGATCATCTTCTACCGCGGCGAGTCGGTCAATATATTTGCCTTGATTGCGGGTGGCTTCGCGGGTAAGCTCTTCTTGGGTGAGGGTGTAGTTGGTCCAGCGTTTTTGGTCGTCGGCTTTGAAGGTGACCCACTCCTGGCGGAAGCGTTCTTCGGAGATGCGTTGCATTTCGGTGATTTCGTTGATGCGGCGATCGACGCGTTCGATGAGGGCTTCGACGGATTCTTGCAGGCGTTTGACATCGCGTTCGGCGGTGACGAGGGATTGGATGCGGGTTTGGAGGTCGGTGGCCTGGGTTTCGACGGTATCGAAGCGGGCCTGCCATTCTTTCCAAACGCGGTCGCGGTCGGCTTGAATGAGGTTTTGTTTTTCGTAGAGGGTGTTGAAGGCTTCGCGGCGGTCGCTTTCGACTTGGGCCAGTTCGCCCAGCCGAATTTCGAGTTTGCGGAGGCCATCGGCGGTGAGATCGACCCGGCCACGCTGTTCGTCCTGGCGCTTGCGAAGGGAGAGCGCTTCACCTTGTAAGTCGGTCAGGCGTTTGTCGTCGCGGCGGTGGTTTTCTTCGAGGAGTTTGATGTTGCGGACCCAGCTTTCATCTTCGCGTCGAACTTCGACGACTTCTTGTTTGAGGGTGTCGATCAGGCGGGCCAGGCGGTAATCTTCTTCGACGCGGGCCTGGAGGCGGGTTTGCATTTCGGGGATGGGTTCCAACCCCTTGCGGAGTTCTAACAGATGCCGGGTGACGCCTTCGATCTGGACGGAGCGGATTTCTTCGATTTCACGTTCCCGATCCAGGCGGCGTTTTTCGATCTCTTCAATCGAGCGCGAGAGTTCTGAACGGGTTTGGGCGAGGGCCGTGTCAAACTGGTTCATCCGCGTGATGACGGTTTTGTAGTGGGTGAGTTCGCTGGTTAATTCTTGAACTTGTTTGTTAGAGGTGTTGAGTTGGCCTTCCAGTTGGAGGATGCGTTCTTCCAGTGCGGCAACGTTGCCTTTCCCCTTACGGTGTTGATCGTCCAGCCAATCCATGCGTTTAATGAGTTGTTCCATGTCCATTGTGTGTATGCTCCATTGAGGGCTTGTCCTCACATCGCATCGAAAGACCTAAAAAGGAGGAGGGCGCATAGGCCCATCTTTTTTTCGAGTGCTTGGTGAGGCATTTCGGGAATTATATCGTATCCCGGAACTTACCTTGGAAGGTGTCTAAAACACCTATGGTGCCAGGGCCGGAAAAGCCAGTGGCAAAGGGGCCAACAGGGGGGCCAGCCATTGGGGGAAAAGTCCCAAAAGCACGAGCAATATGAGGCCCACCGACAACCAAAGCCTTGCGCTCAATGCCTCTTCGGCATGGGGCGCAAGGTCCGGCGTCTCTTCCGGGGGCATCACCAAGATCGCCAGGGTACGGATGGCGACGACCAACAACCCGAGGCCGCCCAACATCGTCCCCACAGCCCCGAACAGATTGGTTTCCGCCAGCGTGGTCAATAACGCGACCCGCGATGGAAAACCGGCCAAAAGTGGAAAGCCGGCGACCGAAAACTGCGCCAAAATCAACGCAACCGCCGTCAACGGGAAGCGGCGTCCGGCCCCTTGCAACGCAAAAAAATCCAGGGTTCCAGTGTGGGCGCGTAAAACGGTCAATGCCAACGCCCAAAGCCAAAAATTTATCGCCCGAGGCACTAAGGCACCGAAAAACGCCTCCAATCCGGCGGCGTTGCCCTGACTGATTGCCAATAAAGAGAACCCGGTCGTGATCACGGTGGCAAACCCCAACATCCGCCCCAGGTGTCGGGCCTTAAACGGGAAGTATCGCCGACGCGCGGAAAAATCGAACGCCGCCCATACGCCCCCGGTCAATGTCATCAAAAACCCGACCCCGCGCAACAAGGCAAACACCGCCGGGGCATTTCTCAGCCAGGAAAATTCATTCAAAAACCCCACGCCAAACAAAGCCACCACCAACGGGAGCATGGAAAAAATAAACGCCGCGGGATAGGGGTGGACTTCCTCCGCCAACATCGGCAACCAGGTGTGAAATGGAAAAACCGCCATCAAAAGGGCAAACCCAAACCCGGCCAGGGTGGCGGGCAAGATCAATTGTGCCGGATCAGCCAGTTCGGGATTCACCTGTCCCAACATCCACCCGGTGAACAAAATAAACGGCATCCCCAGGGTTTGAAATACGAGGTAACGCAATACCCCCGGCCCAGCTTCCCCGCCCGGTGGCCGTAAAAACGGCACACTCACCAACACAGCCATCTCCAAAAATAACGCCGCATACAAAAACGGTTCCACAGCCAACGCCCCCACCCACATCACCACACTGATCAGTCCCAAAGGTACAAACAGTTTTCCCGGGCGCGTGGCCACCGCCCCCAAAAACCAAAGCCCTGCCAGAAAATAAATGAGCGCAAAAATGCCCCGATCCGCCTCGGCAATCACAAACCGCCGCCCAAACACCGCCAACACCTCCCCCAATCGCAACGACCACGGCCCCACCCGCACCGCCTGATTGACCGGCAACAGCCAAAGCGAAGCGGCCAACAAAAGGGTAAACACCGCCCCGACCCACGCGACAGGCCGTTCCCATCGCCGCAAGGCCAACAACCCCACCCCCACCAACAGCGGCACAATCCCCCACAAAAAAGGTGCGCTCATTTTTCCTCCCCTGGCAGAGATAAGCGCGCCACCACATGCAAATATGCGCCGATCATCGCCAACGCCAGATTGACCAACGCCAACAACCCGGCCACCAGCGTTGACCGTTCCACCATCGCATACAAAACCTCAAACCCGGCAAACCACACCAACAACGCCAACACCACCCGCAACGGGCGCGCGTTCAACCCCAACATCGTCAACCCCATTCCCACCAAAAACAAGCCCCCGGCCACCTGAGACACATTCACCTCCTCCAAATACCCAGCCAAAATGTCTGCCGTCTCCGGCACCAGCGAAAACACCAACAACCCAACCATCCCACCAGCCAGTCCCCGAAACACGACCCCGGAAGGACGGTCACGGTCCGGTTCCGTTTGCGACGTATCTTGCGAGGCACCCAAAATCGCCGTTGCCATCCACCCAGCCACCAGTTTGACCACCGCCAACTCCAACCGCCAGGTGCCTGCCACCAGCACAAACACTGCCGCATACAACACCCCTAACGCGGCAATCGTCCAACGCCAGTCCTGGCTCGCCAACACAACCCAAGCAGACAGCACCAGCACCCCCACCGCTGGCCCCGCCCAACGCGCAAAATCTAACTCACCCACCCGTCACCGCCTGCGTAGTAATCAAAGAAATTAAAAGAAAAAGCAACAACAACGTCCACAAAATCCCCGCCTCCCCCTCCAGCAAAACCGTAATAAACGCCACGACCCCGCCCAACAAGCGATACCCTCGCCAAAATAAACGGTACAACCAGTGAAAAGAAAACACTCGCCGTAGACCCTCCGCCCAAAAACGCTCCCCCACGCGCCACGGACCGCCCTCTTCCCCCTTGCGCGAGGCCCAGCCCCCAATCAACCCGGCCAACCCCACCCCGACGAACGCCGCCCACCAGGCCCCGGACAAAAAATCCCCTCGTCCAAGCCCCCCCACCAGGATCAAAGTCCCCGGCAAAATCAACAGCCCCAACGCATACGCCACCCGGATCGCGCGTACCGCCACCTGCCCCCTCTCCCCCTCCTGCCAGGCATGGCGCGCAAACCCAGCCAATAACAACGCATGAACCAACACAAATCCCCACACCCACGCACTGCCCTCCCC
>JABWBV010000399.1 GCA_013359445.1 Anaerolineales bacterium
CGCGGGGAAGACCGCCCAGTAGGAACCCAACGCCAACGGGGAGGCAATGTAAAGGAGGGCGACGCCAAAATACATGGGGTGGCGCACCAGGGCATACGGTCCAGTACTGACCACTTTTTGTTCGGGCTCCACTTCCACGGTGCGCGAGAGGTAACTGTTGACCGTCAGCACCCAAAAGGTGATCATGTAGCCCGCAAAAACCAGCCCATCCGCCAGGATGGAAACCCAGGGCGGAACGTGCGACCACCCCCAACGCACATCCAACCCCGGCAGGGTGAAGGCGAGCAGGAAATAAATTGCCAACACCCCAATGATTTTTTGTTGAGCGCTTTCTTTTTCGCGCATCCGCATCCGGCGGGCGAGCAGGGCCGGGTCGTTTTTGATCATATAGACCGTGGACCCCAACATAGGGAGGAGCAAGGTGCCGAGGTACATCCACCCCTGCCAGTATTGCCACGTTCCGGCGGGCAGGAGGATAATCAGGGCGATAAAAGGGAATCCCAGCCCAATGCGGAGGGCCACGCCTATCAACAGTTTAGGGGAGAGGGAGGTTGTGTTCATTGGGTCGCACGCGCCACAAACCCGATGGCCGCAGGTGAAAGAATTTGGTTCGCAGGTGTAGGGTCATATTGTGATTATACTCACAATCCACCTATTCTTATCCGTTTGGGAACATGGCCTCAAGCAGAATACATCACTGGGCAAATTGCACCGCCCGCAAGAACCTCTGAGCTAATGGGAAAAGCGGACATTGGAGTTCCCCCACAAAAACAAAACCACGCAATCATTTCAGGCAGTTCAAGGCGCTCCTAGGGTATTTCCCAATGACCGCCAGGGCGAGGGGCACTCTGGCGGTCATCAATTCCTATTTTTGCGGAGAATAGAAATCAAGTTTAGAAAAGAAAATCGTAAATTAAGGGGTCTGTCTTTGCCCAAGGTGTTCGTCTAATAACGCAATCAGTTGATCGCGGGAGTAATTGTGCATCGGGTTATCGTTTTCGTCCAACAGCTTTTCAATTAAGGCATGGAGCACGCGGTTCCCTTCCCAATGTGTGCCGACCAGATAACGGATTTTGGGGGTGGGAGAGAAAAGCGCCTCATACACCGCGCGCGAGACAATTTCGGGTGAGGAGGGTTTTCGGTTCGTGGCGGACTCGGGGGCGTCAGGTTGCGGGACTGAGGGTTGTTGGAAAGCTTCCAGGATTTGGTCAGCTTCGTCTTTGAAAGGTGGGGTGGCGCGCTGAATTTTCGCCAACGTGCCGGATGAAGCATTTTGTCCAGCATTGGTGACAATGCCACCGGGTTGGACGACACTCACCCAGACGCCGTAAGGTTCCAATTCCAGGTGCAGGGCTTGGGTGTAGGCTTCCAGTGCGTGTTTGGTCATGGTGTAGGGGCCATAATATTTGCTGGTGATCATGCCACCTTGCGAGCCAATATTGATGATACGCCCTTGGGCTTCAATCAACAAACGCACGAACGCGTTGGTCATGCGATGGGGGCCAAACACATTGATGTCAAAGAGATTGATTAGCTCTTCATCTGTCCAGGTGACGCACAAACCCAATTCACCTAGGCCTGCATTGTTGACAAGCCCATACAGCCCCTGTCCCCGTTCCGTGACCAGGGTGAGGGCGCGCTGAACATGGGTTGGGTTACGGACATCCAATTCTATCGGCGTCACCATTTCAATTTTGGCGAGCATTTCCAGGTCTTGCGGTTTGCGGGCCGTGGCGTAGACCGGGTGCCCGCGTGCGGCCAGATAATGCGTGAGATGGTGGCCAATGCCTGTGCTGGCCCCCGTGACAAGGATCGGGTAGTTTGTGAAAGTAGTCATGGAAGAGTTACCCCCACTGTAAGGATAAAGTTCACCGGCGAAAAGAGAGAGAAGCACGAGCAAACATAGGCAGGTGCAGGGGGATGCGGATCAGGTTCGGGCTCTAGTGTCTCTGAGGGCACCGATTTACGATGGTGTCATATCCGCGCGCGGGGAGGTGAGGTTGCGAGGTGAAATCGCCCGGCGAGGTAGGATATGCAACGAAACAGCCTTGAGCACGTATGAGAAAAATAAGTCCTTCCCGTTCGCAAAAAAAATCGGAGAAAAATGAAAGCTATTCTATATCATCAATATGGCGGTCCAGACGCCTTAGTCCTTGAAGAAGTTGAAAAGCCCACGCCCAAGGAGCATCAAGTCTTAATCAAAGTTCATGCCGCGTCCATCAATTCGTTTGATTGGCGGCATCTTCGGGCAAACCCGTTCCTGATTCGGATGAGTCAGGGTTTGCTCAAACCCAAAGACCCTCGGCTGGGGGCAGATATTGCCGGGCGGGTGGAGGCGGTCGGCAAAAGCGTGACGCGGTTCAAGCCGGGCGACGAGGTTTATGGGGAGGTTGGTTTCGGCGGATATGCCGAATATGTGTGTTCTTCCGAAAAAAATCTGGCACATAAACCGGCGGGTGTGTCTTATGAGGCGGCCGCCGCGACTCCGATGGCTGGGCTTACCGCGTTGCAGGGGCTTAGAGAGGCCAAGATCCAGGCCGGGCAAAAGGTGCTGGTCAATGGTGCCTCGGGCGGGGTCGGAACATTTGCCGTGCAAATTGCCAAGTTCTTCGGGGCTGAGGTGACGGGTGTGTGCCGAACACGGAATGTGGAGATGGTTCGCAAGATCGGTGCGGATCATGTGATTGATTATAAGAAGGAAGACTTCACAAAAACGGGCAAGAAATACGATCTGATTTATGATGTCGCCGCCAATCATTCGGTTTCCGCTTACCGGCAGGCGTTGGCCCCTCAAGGGCAATGTATTATTGCAGGGTTTTCGAACCTGGGTCATTTGCTACAAATCTTGACCGTAGGCTCATGGAGTTCCAAAGAAGGTGGTCAGAAAGTCGGCTTGATGAAAGTCGCACATGTAAACAATGAAGATTTGACGTTTATCGCTGACCTGCTTGAAACGGGTAAGGTTATCCCAGTAATTGATGATTGTTACCCACTCCATGAAACAGCCAAAGCTTTCCGGTATTATGAAGATGAACATCCCCGAGGCAAGATCGTGATTCTGATGAACCACCCATAGGAGTGAAACATGATGAAAGCCATGGTCTGGACAAAATATGGGCCACCCGACGTTCTTCAACTACGGAATGTCGAGAAACCTGTTCCCAAGGACAATGAAGTGCTCATCCGAGTCCGCGCGGCGTCAGTGTCCGCCGGGGATATAGAACTGCGCGGCGCAAAATTCCCGCTCTGGCTTTGGCTCCCCTTGCGCCTCTATATCGGGCTCCTAAAACCAAAGCGAGTCACTATCCTGGGACAGGAACTGGCTGGAGAAATTAAAGCGGTTGGAAATGACGTGACGCATTTCAAACCCGGCGATCAGGTATTTGCCTGGACGGGTCTTCGTTTAGGGGGGTATGCCGAGTATGCTTGTCTATCCGCCAATGGGTTGGTGGCTTTGAAGCCTGCCGATTTGACTTATGAAGAGGCAGTTACGCTCCCGGTTGGAGGTGTGGAAAGCTTACATTTCGTGCGGACCGCGAACATCCAGCCTGGAGAAAAGGTTTTGATCTTCGGAGCAGGTGGAAGTATTGGCACGATGGCAGTCCAAGTGGCGAAACACTTTGGGGCGGAGGTGACGGGTTTGGATCGGACAGAGAAACTAGACATGCTGCGCTCCATCGGGGCCGAGCATGTGATTGATTACACACAGGAAGACTTCACAAAAAACAGAGAGGCTTACGATGTAATCATAGATGTGATTGGCAAGAGTCCGCTCCCAGGCAGTCTCCGCGCCCTCAAACCGAATGGTCGTTATTTGGCTAATCCCGGTGTCGCCAAAGCGATTCAACAGCGGGTCAGAGGAACGGGTAGCAAGAAAGTTATCCTCGGGTCAGCCAAGCCAAAACGGGAGGATTTTGACACCCTGCTCGAACTCATTGCGGCAGGAAAGCTAAAGCCGGTTATTGATCGAACCTTTCCTCTGGAAAAGACTGCCGAAGCACACCGGTATGCCGAGACAGGGCATAAAAAGGGGAACCTCATCCTTACCATCCAGTAATTCATTGGCAGGTCAAAAGAACGGGCGCAAATGTTGCGCCCGTTTTTGTTTTTAATCGCCCAGGACATGTAATAAATACTTGACATTATGTAATATTTATATTACTATTTGTACAGTAAATATTACTCCATGTAAAAATAAACAAACAAAGTGAGCACCCATGTCCTATCACGAAAAAAACATCACCGTTTCTCTGGCAACCTTCTCCTTGATTTTAGGCTACTTCCTCCTTCGGATTTTTCAACTGAGCCAAAGCGAGCGCTTTGACACCGACCACGTCTTTCGGCTTTGGGGGATCATCATCGTGCTGGCCATTGTGGCGACGATCGTCCTCACCATCCTCACCCATATTGGTTCGACCATTTTCGAGGTCATCAAAACCGGCGACGAAAACCCCAAGATTGACGATCTCAAAGATGAGCGCGATGAACTGATTGATTTGAAAGGCACAAGAATAACTTATACCTTCCACTCGCTTGGGGTCTTCGTCGCCATGCTGGCCTTTGTGTTTGGCCAGCCGACCCTGGTGATGTTTACCCTGCTGATCCTGTCCGGTTTATTCGCCCAAATCGTGGGAGATATTTCGAGATTAGCGCTCTATCGAAGGGGGTTCTGAGATGCCCAAACGTCACCTGAGCAACAACATCCGCCGCTTACGGTTTGAGCATGGCGAAATGACCCAACAGCAACTGGCTGAACAAGTCGGGGTCACCCGCCAAACCATCATCGCCATGGAACAAGACAAATACTCCCCGTCCCTGGAATTGGCCTTTCGGATCGCCCTCGTCTTTGGGGTGCCCTTGGAAGAAGTCTTTTCCTACACCCCAGATGAAGGGGCCTAGCACCCCATAAAAATCACATCCGAACAAGGTGCGCTACCCCTCAAAGGGTTCTGTTCAACGCGCCTTGTCTCAAGAAGGATAAAAATGAATACAAACGTCAAAAACATAACCGGAAATAGAGAAGCAAAACGGATTCCCCACCAAAAATCGGCAGGGACGAAACGCCCTCCCAAAGCCTGGCTGATCCCTGCCGGATTACTCATACTCAGCCTCGTTCCCGTCCTCGCCGGAGCCGCCCGCCTCACGCAACTGGGCACGGGCGCGGAAATCACCCCGGACAACGCCCGTTTCTTTGCCTCCCCCATCCCGGTGGTACTGCACATCCTCAGCGTCACCCTATACGCCCTCTTGGGAGCCTTTCAGTTCTCCACGGATTTCCGCCACCGGAAACCCAGATGGCACCGCGCCTTCGGGCGGGTTCTGATCCCTGCCGGACTGGTTGCCGCGCTTTCGGGCTTGTGGATGACCCAGTTCTATCCCTGGCCCGTGTATGACGGGGTTTGGCTGTACGGCTTACGCCTCATCTTCGGAGCCGCGATGCTGGCGTCCCTTGGGCTGGGCTATCTTGCGATGCGAAAAAGGGATTTTCCCCAACACGGCGTATGGATGATCCGGGCCTACGCCATCGGGTTAGGAGCAGGCACCCAGGTTTTTACACATATCCCGTGGGCCTTGTTCCCTTCCGTGCACGGAGAACTGGCGAGAACGATCATGATGGGGGCCGGATGGGTGATCAATCTGATAGCGGCTGAATGGATCATCCTAAAAATGCGCGAGGCGCGGGCCATGAAGGCCCATCAAAGACACACCTCTGCATAAAAGCCAACGAAACTAATTAGAAAAACAAGGAAGAAAAAATGAAAGCGATTGTTTACACAAAATACGGGTCCCCCGAGGTTCTTCAGCTCAAAGAAATCGCAAAACCCACCCCCAAAGACAACGAAATCCTCGTCCGAGTTCACGCCACCTCGGTCAACGTCGGCGATCTCTGGGCGCGGAATTTCAAAGCCATCACCCCTGCGAAGTTTTCGATGCCCTTCCTGCTATGGCTCCCTTCGCGGCTGTTCTTCGGCATCTCAAAGCCCAACATTAACATTCTGGGAAATGAATTCGCCGGAAAAGTTGAAGAAGTCGGCAAGGGTGTCACTCGGTTCAAAAAGGGGGACCCGGTCTTTGGTTCTCGAGGGCAGTTCATGGGCGCGAATGCCGAATATTTAACGGTGCCAGAGAACAGCTTGGTGGCTATTAAACCTGCCAACATGAGCTATGAGGAGGCCGCCACCATTTCATATGGAGCCATCACCGCCCTGAGCTTGTTGCGAAAGGTCAAACTCCAACCCGGACAAAAGGTGCTGATCAACGGTGCGTCTGGGAGCATCGGCTCCGCCGCGGTCCAGCTTGCCAAATATTATGGAGCAGAAGTGACCGGGGTCTGTGGTACCCCCAGGCTGGCGTACGTCAAGAAACTTGGCGCGGATAAGGTCATCGATTACACCCAAGAAGACTTCACGCAGAACGGCGAAACGTATGATGTCATATTCGATATCATGGGCAAGTGTTCCTTTGCCCGTTGCAAAACTTCGCTCAACCCCCACGGAGTCTATCTGCTCGCCAGTTTCAAGGCGAAGCAGTTGGGTCAAATGCTCTGGACTTCGCTGACAGGCGGGAAGAAAGTGATCTGCGCCTTATCCTCTGAGACGCCAGAAGATCTGGTTTTTATCAAAACCCTTGCCGAGGCAAACAAACTGACCGCCCTCATCGACCGATGCTTCCCCCTGGCCCAGACCGCTGAGGCCCACAAATATGTTGAAGCCGGTGGAAAGAAAGGAAAGGTGGTCATCACGATGGAGGTTTCGCTTTCTGCTCCTTAAAGGAACCCTCACGCGGCGTGCAGTCCCGTGAAAATTCTTCCCATATTAGCCAAAGATTGCCCGAATAT
>JABWBV010000400.1 GCA_013359445.1 Anaerolineales bacterium
GGGGAAGTTAGCTGTATATATGGGTTTCTCTTTCGCTACTTATCCCCAGCCCCACTTGGGAGGACGGGGGAGGATGGGGATGAACCATAGGAGAACTTTTATCCCCCAAAATTCCAAGCTAAGATATGGGAAAAAGAAAAAAACCACCCCCCATATATAGGGTTGGGAAAAAAGTCGTTTCTGAACAAAAGAGCGAAGTTTTCCCCAGTTAAGGGGGGTTTTCCACAGTTTTATGGCAGTTATCCACAGATTTTTTAATAAGGCATTAAATGGCGATTCAGGGGATACCCCAAGATATGGATGTTGTCAACCCCTGGAAATGCGAAAGAAAAGTTGCAAATTCGGGAAAAGATGATTTCAAAAGTACCATCCCATGCAAGCCTCTCAGAGCCATCTTTAGCTAAGGATTTGATGAGAAGCGCTTGACTCCTTGTTTCCATTAGATTATTATCTAATTAGATAATAATCTAATGGTGTCGAACAATAGGCTAACCTAAGGAGGTGCCTAATGGAACAAGAACATCTTTTGATTTTGGAACTAATTGAAGAAGGCAAAATCACCGTCCCCGAAGCGCTCCACCTCATCGAAGCCTTAGAGCCCGCCCCCCCGGACGATGACGCCCCAGACGAACCCAGGCTAACCGTGCAACTCTACTTGAATTAACGAAAACACTCATGACGAACCACCCCTCCCCCCCCGAAATTGTCCTTGTCTCCCACTACAACCTGGTGCGTGTCAAAGAAATCCTGGCCGAGGATCCGTCTCTCCTCAATATCCTCTACGAACCCTGGCAGGAGACGCCGCTCGGTGCCGCTTCCCACGTTGGGAACCGCGCCATCGCCGAATTTCTGCTCGAACAGGGCGCCCCACTCACCCTGCCCACCTCCGCCATGCTCGGACGGGTGGAGGACGTGCGCGCATTCCTCGCCACCGATCCGGCCAACGCCCATACGACGGGGGCGCATGGCATCTCCCTGCTTTACCACGCCGCGATGAGTGGCAATCTTGAAATTGTCGAAATGCTCAAAGCGTACGGGGCCAGCCTGGATTCTGCCGGGCACGCTCTCCAGGGCGCGACCAATTACAACCATCTTGAAATGGTTAAATGGCTCCTCGCCCACGGCGCAGACCCTAACCTCCCAGACTATCAAAATAAAACACCCCTAACCGTCGCCAAAGCAAATGGGTTCTCGGAAATTGCTTCGGTGTTGGTTGCCGCTGGCGGTCAAGACTAACCAGTTTACAGATTCTGGTAGTTTCTCCTTTTTGGGGACTTCCTGCCTTGCGGGAAGTCCCCCTCATTTTTCTGGAGGTCTCTATGTCAAACAAAACGCTTACTTATACCCAGGCGGTTAACGCCTCCCCAGCCGTGGTTTACCGTGCCTTCACGGATGCACAAGGCTTGCTTGAGTGGTTCGGGGATGTGGTAGAAACCGAGGTGCGCCCTGGCGGACGCCTCTATATTTGGTGGAATCAGGGCTATTACACCGCGGGCTTGTTTTCGCACCTCGAAGACAAACACAAAGTCGCCTTTTCCTGGCAAGGCCCCGGCGAACCCGCCCCCACCCAGGTCCAAGTGCTCATCGAACCAGATGGCGAAGGCAGTAAAGTCACCCTCACGCACGAAGACATCCCCGAAGCGGGCGTCGAAGGTTTCGCGAGCGAATGGCCCCCCGCCCTTGCCAACTTAAAATCCGTCCTCGAAACGGGCATCGACAAACGCCTGTACGACCGCCCGATGCTCGGCTTTTTCATCGGCGGGCTGGTGGACGAAAATCTCAAAACCCGCCTCGGTCTGCCCGTCTCCACCGGGATGCACGTCGCAGGCGTCATTGACGGCATGGGCGCGCAAAAGTCCGGGTTGAAAGGGGATGATGTCATCTATACTATCGATGGCGTAGAAATCACTACCTTTGACTCCATCCGCCCGATAGTGAGTCGACACAAAGGCGGCGATATCGTCGAAACCGTCGTTTACCGTGGCCCCGAAAAGATCGTCCTCCCGGTCGAACTCTCCAAACGCCCGACCCCCGCGGCCCCCGCCCCCCCGGCAGACCTCGCCCGCGAAGGCCACGACGTGTACGGCGAAGTCCTGACCAAACTCGAAGAGGTCCTCGCAGGTGTCACCGAAGAAGAAGCCTGCCACAAAGCCAGCCCCGGCGAGTGGAGCGTAAAAGAAATCCTCGCCCACTTGCTCATCGGCGAGCGCTGGGGGCAGTTCTCCTGGTCGCTGATCCAGGAAGGCTACAAGTTCCCGAACTTCCCCGGCCAACCGCTCGTTTCCGCCCTGGCCCAAACCTATTCCCTGCCAGACTTGCAAACTGAACTGCGAAACAGCGCCAAAGCCCAAATCGCGCAAATTGCCGCACTACCAGACAGCTTCACCGCCCAAAAAGGCCTCTACTTCCTCGCGGGGAACGATTTTGCCCAGGGGGTGCGAACCCACTTCCAACAGCACACCGCTCAAATCCAGGTGGCGCTCGAGGCGGCCCGAAAACAATAACGCATCGCTTGTCGTGCGTATTCCGTTTCGGTTTTACGCACGATGCACACGATGTACTATGCAATAACCCCGCTCCTCGATGGGGATGATACAATCGCCCGCACATTATCCCCATCGAGGAGTACGCCATCATTATGTCTTCCCCCACCTTCACTCTTTCCCGCGCCATCCAGGCCCCACCAGGCGCGGTTTACCGCGCCTTGACCACCGCCACCGGTCTGCTCGATTGGCTCGCCCACACCAGTGACGTAGAAGCCCGCGTGGGGGGGCGGCTGTACGGATGGGATCAGAAAACGGGAGGCTTTTTGGGCCAGTACACCGCGCTGGAAAAAGAACAACGCGTGGCGTTCGCCCTTCTTGCTCCCGCCCCCGCCCAGGTGGATGTGACCCTCACCGTTGAGGCGGACCGAACCTGTCTGACCCTGGTTTATGAAGGGGACGCACCCGAACCGGCGCACACCCGGTGGGCCAATGCCTTCGACACCCTCCAAGCCGTGCTGGAAACCGGCCTCGACCCCCGCCTTTACAATCGCCCGATGCTGGGCATCCTCATCAGCGGGTTGGTGGATAAAGAGACGCAAGAACGCCTCCAACTTCCGCTCGATTACGGCATCCTGATCGGGGGGACACTCCCCGGCATGGGGGCAGAAAAAGTCGGGTTTTTGGATGGTGATGTGCTGGTAGAACTGGACGGCACTCCGATCAACCAATACGATTCGATTGGGCCGGTGATCGGCTCCCGAAACGCTGGTGATTCCGTCCACGCGGTCTGGTATCGGGGGAAGGTGCGCCACGCGGCAGACATGATCCTGTCTGGGCGTCCGCACCCCCGTATCCCCGCCACTCTGGCTGAACTCGCCGAAGAAGCCCGCCAGATTTACGCCAGCCTAGATGGGGAACTGGCCGAAATCCTCGATGAAGTGCCCGAATCCGCCGCCGAATATCGCCCCGCCGAGCATGAGTGGAACGTCAAAGAGATCATCGCCCACTTGATCAACACCGAGCGTGCGATGCAAATCTGGCTTGTCAACGCCGTCGAGGGCACGCTGTTCCAGCACTGGGTCAGCAACAATCATCACATCGTCAAATCCATCGTGGATGTGACCCCCGCCCTCCCCGAACTCGTCGCCGAACTCCGCCGCGCCGAGGCCCAAACCGTCGCCCTCCTCCAACGCCTCCCCGAAGAAATCGTCACCCACAAAGGCGCGTTTCACAACCTCGTCACCACGCTCAACAAAGAGGGCCTGTCCGTACATACGCGCCTGCATTTTGGGACGATTAAGAAGTTGA
Organism: Anaerolineales bacterium; assembly: GCA_013359445.1. GTDB lineage: Bacteria > Chloroflexota > Anaerolineae > Anaerolineales > JABWBV01 > JABWBV01. The sequence continues at coordinate 3,795 of JABWBV010000400.1, forward strand.
TTGATGAGGCGCAGATGTGATGCGTGATGCGTGATACGTGAAATCACCCATCACACATCACGTATTATTCTCCCCAAATTTCACAGTCTCCATTCCCATTCCCATGCCCTACTCCACTTACCAAGACCTCAACGACGCCGCAATGGCGCATTATCAAACGGGCGATTTTGCCCAGGCCCTGGCCCTGCTCGATGCCGAGGCCGGGCAGTTCCCCGCGTCGCGCCGCGAGGCCGATTACTTACGTTCTTGCCTGGCGGTGCGCGTGGGCGATCCCGCCCGGGCCTACCAGCTTTTGGATGGCTTTTACGCCGATGGAATTTGGATGGACGAAGCCCTGTTTCGGAACAGTCCTTCGTACGCGTCGCTTCAGGGGCAGGAAGAATTTGAACAGCGGGTTCGGGCGCACGTGGCCCTCCGCGGGCGCACCGAACCGACGGGTCCGGCTCGCCTGCATCTTCTCGCCCCTTCAGCCCCGCAGACCCCCACCCCGCTCATTTTTCACCTCCACGGCAACGGCAGTCAACCCGCACTGGAACTGCCCAACTGGTATTTTGCCACCAAACAGGGGTGGCTCGTCGCCGCGCCCCTCTCCGAAAACACGTTTTTTCAAGGGGGCAACGCCTTCTGGCCCGATCACGCCTCCGCCGAAAAACAACTCGCCGCCCATCTGCTCACCCTGAAAAACGAACACACCCTCGATGAGACCCGGATCATCTTTTCCGGGTTTTCGATGGGGGGGGATATTGCCATTGCCCAGGCCCTCAAAGGGGACCTGATCCCCGCGCGGGGCTTCTTCGCCATCGCCCCCGGTGGCCCGATGCTTGAAGACCCGGACAGTGTCCGCCCCCTGATCGAACAGACCAAAGGACGGGTACGCGGTGTCATCCTGGCCAGCAGTGCTGATCCCGCCATCAACCCCGAAAAAATTGCGCGGGTGGCGCAGTTGTTAAACGAGGGCGGCCACCCCTGCCGCCTGGTTTTTTACTCCGATGAAGGACACATCTACCCGGATGATTTCCCCAAACAACTCAAAAGCGCACTGACCTTTATTCTTCGTAATGTGTGATGCGTAATGAGTTAAAAAAAATACTCGCATTACTTATCACTTCATCATTCATTTCACAGGACTCTTCCCATGCTTACTCGAACTCTTGGACGCTCTGATATTCAAATCTCTGCCCTCGGGATGGGCTGTTGGGCCATTGGCGGCCCCTGGACGTGGGCACAACCCGGTCGCGACTCCTGGCCCGCAGGGTGGGGTAAAACTGACGATGCCGAAGCGACCCGCGCCATTCATGCCGCACTGGACGCGGGGGTGAACTTTTTCGATACCGCCGCCAACTACGGGGCGGGGCACAGCGAAATCGTCCTCGGCAACGCCCTCAAAGGCCGCCGTCACGAGGCGGTGATTGCCACCAAATTCGGCCACATCATCAATGAACAAGCCAAAACCGTCTACGGTGATGACGATCAGATTCTCCACAATGTGCAGAAAGATGTGGATAACAGCCTCCGCCGCTTGCAAACGGACGTGATTGACGTTTACCAACTCCACGCGGGGGACTACGACCCCGAAAAAGCGGTGGAATTACGCGGGGTGTTGGAAGCCCTCGTCGCGGCGGGCAAACTCCGCTGGTATGGCTGGAGCACTGATCTGGTAGATCGGGCGAAGGTGTTTGCAGAAGGGGAACACTGCACCTCGATCCAATTCCGTTTGAATGCCATTTTTGACCACCCCGAAATGCGTGCATTGTGTGCCTCTGCCCACCTCGCCGGAATTAACAAAGACCCCCTCAACAAAGGCATCCTGACCGGTAAATTCACCACCGCCTCCACCTTCCCCGCCGACGACATCCGCTCGATGGCGAACTTCGCAGAGGGTGAAATTGCCGACCGCCTGCAAACTGTCGAAAACCTGCGCGAGGTACTGATCTCCGGCGGACGGACGATGGCGCAGGGGGCGCTGGCCTGGATTTGGGCATTGGACGAAAACATGGTACCGATCCCCGGCTTTAAAAACGTCCAACAGGCCACCGAAAACGCCCACGCGATGTCCTTCGGCCCGCTGACCGCCGCCGAAATGCGGCAAATTGACGAAATATTGGGGCGTGTTGCGTAGTCCGTATTGCGTAACATGGAACACACAAAACAGACCTCAATTTTGGTTCGTAGTAGGGGCTTCAGCCCCGCATCCTGGCACTAAAGTGCCTACTACGAACGGGAATCTGTGATTGACTGAAATTAAGAACCCGAAATGATTCTATGACCAACCTTCTCATCAACCCGATTGAACAAGCCCGCCGCGCGGAGTTGGAACGGCTGACTGGCTGTCCCATCCACCACGTCATCGAAGGCACCTGCCGCGAGGCCGGATGCCAAAACGCCGCACTCCAAATGCAAAAAGACCTCGTCCTTTCCGAAGAATTATGCTTGCGTGTGCGGGAGGTGGCGTTGGATGAAAGCGCCCCGGTGAACGCCGCCCCCGCACTTTTTCAGGAAATCCTCCCCACCTACACGCGGGACGCCGCCCCGATCTTTCAAACGCAACCCCGCCTCCGCTGTGTCCTCTAACACCTACTTCACCCCCTCCCCGGACGGAACCCAGATCGCCTACACCATCCATGGCGCGGGAAAACCTCTGCTTCTCTTGCACGGGGGTGGGCAAAACAAACAAGACTGGCATAAAACCGGTTACGTGGCCCGGCTCTCCACCGCTTTTCAAGTCATCGCCATCGACCTGCGCGGGAACGGGGAAAGCGGAATGCCCGATCATGAGGGCGCATATGCCATTGAACGCCAAATCGAAGATGTGCTGGCTGTCGCGGATGCGTGTGGGGCGGAACAATTCGCGCTGTGGGGCTTTTCCTACGGGGCGAATGTGGGGCGGTATCTGGCGGCACGGACGGGACGCGTGACCCGGTTTGTGATGGGGGGGATTCCGTTTGGCTCTGCCACGCCCGGGACTTGGGGGCGCAGTATCCGCGAGACCATCGAAAAATGGGCGCCGATTCTGTCCGCCCATCGCAAAGGCACGCTCGATC
>JABWBV010000401.1 GCA_013359445.1 Anaerolineales bacterium
TGGGGTGGGGTAAGTATATCATGCAGGGCAAGGCTGGTTGAATGGTGGTTTTTGGGGGCGGATAATACCGAAGACGCTGGGGATTGGGTGTAGAATTATCCTATGTCTATGAATACCCTCCTTATCTTTATCGGGCTTTTTTTGTTGGGGTTGGGCGTTTATGCGTTCTTTCGCCAGCGGACGCGGCTTGCCGAGGGGACGGTAGCGATTGGGATTGTGACGGATTTGATTCCGGTGCGCGCAGATGGGGAGTTTGTGGTGACGCGTGGGGAGGAAGGCATGAAGATCGAGAAGAAGTACCTTTATCGGCCCGAAATCCGGTTTAAGACCCACGCCGGGCGAACAATAGACTTTATTGCCCCCGTTGCCACCCGCCCGTCTCGTTACGCGATTGGCGATGAGGTAGAGGTGCTGTACAACCCGGAAAACCCGAACGATGTGCAAATTAACAGTTTTTTGCACCTGTGGTTTGCGACGTTGATGCTGGTGGGGTTTGGGTTGTTTGTGGCGGGGATGGGGGTGTTGGGGAGAATCTTACAGGGGGGATGAATTTCGTTTTTGGAGTCTGCAGAGCAATTATCGATAGGTAATTACTCACAGCAAAAGAGGATTTCTCGAAAAAAAGGAGGTTACAACCAATATGCCATCCGTTCGCGAACTCACACCGGCTGAATACCCACTCTGGCATCGCATCCTCGCTGAAGCTCCAGAGGGCAATGCTTTTCAACGTGCCGACTGGCTAACCCTATTACACGATACGGAGCCAGAGGTCCAGTTCATGATCCTGGGGTATTTCGACAACCAGGAACAACTCCAAGGAGGCTGGGCCACCACCTATCAAACCCAATGGGGTCTCACTTCCACAAGCACGGCTGAATTCTTTTACAGCAACCCCGTGTTGGCAGTACGCGAACCCCAAAGCGATGCCCACCAGGCCGCCCGGCGCTGGACAATCATCACCGCCCTGGCTGAGGCCCTCGCGGCCCGCCTCCCCTTCATTGAACTGGATTGCCATCCTCAATTTGCCGATGCCCGCGCGTTGCAATATGCCGGGTGGGAGGTCAAACCCACCTACACCCACCTCTGGGACATGCGCCACCCCGACCAAACCTGGCAAACCATGAACCGCGAAAAACGTCGCCAGATCGGTCATGCCCAGGAACGCTATTCCTTTGGCACAAGCGAAGACCTGGAAACCGTTCACCAATTCATTCAACGTTACCACGAAACCATGAAGAAGTTCAGCTGGTGGATTTCACCCGCTTGGGAGGCCGCTTTTATCGAACGTTTCCGTTGGATGCGCGTCCAAGATGCCTGCCGTTTGTATACCGCCCACACAAAAGACGGGAGTCTGGCCGCCGGAGTCATTGTTCTGCTCAGCCGCGAAGACCACACCGCTTACCTTTGGCGGCAAGGTTCCGGCGCAGAACACGTCGCGGCCGGGGTTGTCCCCGCGCTATACTGGCAAGCGGCAACCGACCTGGCCGACGAATTCAAAATCGTCAATTTCGGTGGTTCTCCCCAGGCCTCTTTGAGCCGTTTCAAGGATTATCTCGGCGCAAGAGCGGCACTACATTTTCAGATAACCCGAAACAGCCGTCCCAGGCGGGTGGCCCTCCAAAACCGGGCACTCTGGCTCAAAGACCAAACCTATAACCTGGGCATGCGGCTGGCTGGAAAACCCATTCAGCAAATGCTTTACGCCCTACGCAAGCGAAAAGAACGCTCTACCCCCTGACAAAAATTCAAATATCTCGTTAATCCCGGTAAAACCAAAAACAACAAGGCTCCTGGTCTCAAAAACGAAACCAGGAGCCTTGTTTTATATAAACGCGACGCCCTCTCCCCCTATCTCCCCCCTAACACTCACTATACCCGCACGAATAACACTTTCGACACCCCTCCTCATTAATCACCGCCGCCTGCCCGCAATCCGGGCACAAATCCCCCACAAGCTGGCCTTTGTCCACAAAATGGAACCCATGCGCCGCCTGCTCCTGAGGCTGAAACGACAACTGAAGCACCCCTTCCCCTTCCAGCTTCGCCTTGCCGTTCCCGTTCGCCCCGGCGTGATCCTTCACATGCTCACCGTGCGTATCATCCAAATACATCCCCACCGCCTGCGCCACCCCATCGGGCAACGAACGCACCCGGTTCGGGCCAAACCCCATCGAACGCTCCCCACCAATCCCGCTCAGTTGGCGGAACACCTCCTCCAATCGCAACCGCGGCTCTACCGGGGACGCCATCCGCAACACATACGATACCAACCGTCCAATCGCTTCCGAAACCGCCGCCGTCTCCGACCCGGCCTTTGCACTCGCAATAAACACCTCAAACGGCTGGCTTCCCCCATTCTCGTTCACCGTCACAAACACCTTCCCCACCGGCGTACTTACCTGGAACGTGTACCCCCGCAACACCCGCGGGCGCGGCTTTTTCGTATCGTGCCACATCGTAAACTGCTCCACCGGCTTTTCCAACACAGGTTCGGTCACCAATGCAGGCACAAACTCTTTACTCTCTTTGCCACCCTCTTTTTCCTTCGCCGTGGCATGCGTCTCCAGCACCACCTTATCGCGAGAGCCAGTTACATACACCGTAATCCCCTTACAGCCCAGTTCCCACGCCAGCTGGTACGCCGTCGCCACATCCTCTTCCGTCGCCCCCACAGGGAAATTCACCGTTTTCGACAAAGAATTATCCACGAACGCCTGCAACGCCGCCTGCATCCGCACATGCTCCTCCGCCGAAATATCGCCGGACACCACAAACACCTGCTGGAGTTCCGCGGGCACACCGGGAACCCCCTGGCACGTCCCCATCTCCATCACCTGCTGAATAATCGTCTCCTGCGCCTCGGAGCCAATCCCCGCCCGGTCAAGCGCCGCTTCAAACAGCGGACTCGTGTACGTCAACTGCAAATCCTTCCCGTGATCATTCACATGGCGGATATACGCCAGCGCGAACACCGGCTCGCACCCATAGCCTTCGCACCCCGCCGCGGTCGCAATCGTCCCGGTCGGGGCCACGGTCGTTTGGGCGGCGTTGCGAATCCCGAACTTTTTAATCCCTTTCACCACCTGTTTCCAATCCACAGCAGGGCGCGCGTAATCGCGCACGTAGGGTTGAAGCGGGACCGGCGGGGACCACTTCAAATCTTTCGGATCATAGATACTGCCTTTGATGGCACGGAACGGCCCGCGTTCCTTCGCGAGTTCAATACTCGTCATCATCGCGTGATACCGGACAAATTCCATCACCTGTGCGGCAAACTCCTGCCCATCTTCCGAACCATACCGCGCCCCCGCGTGGTACATCAAATCCGCCAGACCCATAATCCCCAGGCCAATACGCCGCGCGTTATACGCCGCCTCTTTCAACTGCGCCACCGCGGGCACATACGCATTCGCCTGCACCACATCATCCAAAAACCGGGTCGCAAGCACCGTACTCTCCCGCAGTTTGGCCCAATCCACCCGCCCATCCGGGCCGAAATGCTGGGCCAAGTTGATGGAGCCAAGACAGCAGTTTTCGTATGGGCCAAGCCACTGTTCGCCGCACGGGTTTGTCGCCTCCAACTGATAAAGATGCGGCACCGGGTTTGAGCGGTTCGCCGCGTCGAGGAACAGCATCCCCGGCTCGCCGTTGTGGTGCGCCTGTTGGACGATCTTGTCGAACAGGTCCCGCGCCCGAACAGTTTTGTACACCCGGATCGGAATCCCCGCCGCTTCCGCCTGCTCCAGCGTCCCGCTGAACCCGCGATATTCCGGCGCGTTCACATCCGGGAAACGCAATTCCCAATCTCCATCGTGGATCACGGCCTGCATAAACGCGTCGGTGATGCCCACAGAAATGTTGAAGTTGGTAATCGCGTTTTCGTCGGTTTTGCAGGTGATGAATTCTTCAATGTCGGGATGATCTACACGGAGGACACCCATATTCGCCCCACGCCTTGTGCCACCCTGCGCGATTTCCCCAAACGCGTTATCGTACACGCGCAAAAAACCCACAGGCCCCGTCGCCCGCCCTGCCGATGAAATTACGTGCGCGTTCTTCGGGCGCAAGCGGGAAAAGGCGAACCCGTTCCCCCCGCCCGTTTGCTGGATCAATGCCGCGTCGCGCAGGGTTTGGAAAATGCCTGCAGAATCTCGTCCCATATCATCGGTGATCGGGAGCACAAAACACGCGGCCAACTGCCCCAACGGGGTTCCCGCCCCGGTAAACGTGGGAGAATTCGGGAAAAAGCGTTTGGTGATCAGGAGTTCGTAATATTGCATGGCCCGGGCGATGATGTCATCCTTCCATTCTGTCTCCACCTTGGCTACATGGTAGGCCACCCGCCAGAAGGTCTCTTCTACCGTCTCCATTGGCTTCCCATCTGCCCCTTTGCGTGTGTAACGGCGTAAGAAAACTTTATACGCGTTCTCCGTTAAATTGGATTGGGGAACATCTCCGGGAATCGGGGGGGTCGGAAGCAAGCCCGATTTTTCGGGGAGGACAACGGTGGATTGAGACATATGATTTCTCCTTAAAAAAATTTGGATGAAAAAACACCCGCAACCAAAACACGGTTGGGGGCACCAACACCCTGATGAGGGTAACAAATTTAGTTCTCTAACAGGCGGTCAATTTCGTTGCGAATGGATCGCAAGTCGTCCAGGCCCAGGTAGACGATGGCATAACGGATATAGGCAATTTGATCCATCTCCTTCAACCCGGCAATGACCATATCCCCCACGACGCGGGAGGAGACTTCTGCTCGTCCCATGGTTTGCAAGGTCGCCTCGATTTCACCAATCAGCCTATCTATATCCGTCGCGGTCACTGGACGCTTGGCACACGAAATGCGAATCCCCCGCAGGAGTTTTTCACGGTCAAACTCTTCGCGTGTACCATCTTGTTTAATGATCAAAGGGGTAGCCAAAATTGGCCGTTCATAGGTGCTAAAACGCTGTTTACAGCTCAAGCACTCTCGCCGCCGCCGGACTCCACCGCGGGAGTCATGGGTCGTATCTAGAACTTTAGAATTATCGGATTGACAGATTGGACAACGCATAAACCAGCACCACCCCCCATATATAGGGGTTTCATCACAGAGTATCGCCACATATAGGCCGGCGAACAGGTGTATTCTAGCACGCTTGTACTAACATTACAAGCAATTTCCTATGGTTCCTGCCTTAAAAATATGTGCTTAACGAATTATTTAAGAGATTGTTAAAAAACGTGTGATGGATTTCACACAAAAAGGGAAACAGAAAAATACTAAATCTTCCTGTTTCCCTTGTCTACCCTCAAATGTCCTATCTTTGCCCCCCATCATTTGTCACTACTCAGGCATAGAAAGGAAACGCTCCCCCAAAAAAGGGAGGCACTTAACCCGGGTTGAGTAGCATCATTTTTCCAACTTAAAGGCTATTCGTCAGTGACGAATGATGGGGCGTGTTTGAATCGCTGGTGCGACGGAAACACGCCCCATTCCTCGATTTATCTTTGACCAACGCTTAGCGATTGCGTTTGCGTAAAAAGGTCGGGATGTCCAGATCGTCGGTGTTGAACGAGCGGGGGCGGAACTCAGCCGGGGCGGGGATGGGAGCTTCCTCGCGTTTGGGCGCGGGCGGTTCGGGACGGTGCGAAGTCGGGGCGTGGACTTCCACTTCCTGCAAATGGCGTGGGGTCGCGGTCGTCAGGGGACGTTCAAATAAAGGGCGGGGCATTCCCGTGCGTTCAAACCCCGTCGCGATGACCGTCACGCGAATATCATCGCCCATGTTGGGGTCAATGACCGCGCCGAAGATCATGTTGACATCCGGGTGGGCAGTTTCTTTGATAATCGCCGCCGCCTGATTGACCTCGAACAGGGTCAGGTCGGAGCCACCGGTGACGTTGAACAGGATGCCGCGCGCGCCATCAATCGTGATATCGAGCAATTGGCTGGAAATGGCCTGTTCGGCGGCAATGCGGGCGCGGTCTTCACCGGAGCCGTTGCCAATCGCCATCAACGCCGCCCCGCCTTCGGCCATAATGGTCCGCACGTCAGCAAAGTCCAGGTTGATCAAACCGGGAACGGTGATCAGCTCGGAAATCCCCTGAATGCCCTGGCGCAGGACATCGTCGGCGACGCTAAACGCCTGTTGGAGGGTGGCACGTTTGTCTACGATTTGCAACAGCCGGTCGTTGGGGATCACGATCAGCGAGTCGACGTGCTCGCGCAGCGCCTTGATCCCGATCTCGGCCGAGGCCGCCCGGACCCGACCCTCGAAGCCGAAGGGCTTGGTCACCACGCCGACCGTCAGGGCCCCGAGCTCGCGGGCGACCTGGGCCACCACGGGGGCGGCCCCGGTCCCGGTCCCGCCGCCCATCCCGGCGGTGATGAAGACCATGTCGGCGCCCTCGAGCACCTCGGCGAGCTTGTCCCGGTCCTCTTCGGCGGCCTTCTTGCCGACCTCGTGGTTGGCGCCGGCGCCCAGGCCCTTGGTGAGCTTGTCGCCGATCTGGATGCGGATCTTGGCGTCCGAGGAGACGAGCGCCTGGGCGTCGGTGTTGGCGGCGATGAACTCGACCCCGGGGAGGCCGACGTCGATCATCCGGTTGACCGCGTTGGAGCCGCCGCCGCCCACCCCGATGACCTTGATGTCAGCCATGTTCTCGACCGCATCGAACTCGAACATCCTGCGACTCCCTCGCACCGGCGGCTTGCGTCTCCCCCGGCGAACGCCCCGGATCGCGCCGGGGCAACGTCCCCATCCCGAGGAATGGGGCCCTGATTTCTAACACTAACCCGGACCGCGGTGCC
>JABWBV010000402.1 GCA_013359445.1 Anaerolineales bacterium
CCCCAGCGCAAACTGCGACCGAGCCGCCTTCATCGCCGATGTCACCGTCCCCGATGGCACCGTGTTTGAACCCGGCGAAACCTTTGTCAAAACCTGGCGTCTCCAAAACTCCGGGGAGTGTGCCTGGAACGCAGGCTATGCCGTCATTTTTGATCAAGGCGACGCGATGGGTAGCCCCGCGAGTTTCCCCCTTACCAGTGGCGAAGTCCTCCCCGGCGAAGAAGTCGAAGTCTCTGTCACCCTCCTCGCCCCCAGCGAACCCGGCGAATACCGGGGCGATTGGAAACTCCGCAACGCATCCGGGCAAGTTTTTGGCCTGGGCAACAGCGGAAACTCCTCGTTTTGGGTGCTGATCAACGTAGGGTCTGCCCCCGACTATTCTGTCTTTTTTGACAATGTCCATGCCTGTGATGGCGTCAACCACGCTGTTTTTATCCTGTTTAACAATGGCGATAGCCTGTTCCAATCTGCTGAAATAACCTTCAACGACTCCAACGGCGTAATTGTTTTTGGCCCGCTGGCTCATGATGGCCCCTTTTTAGGCGGCCCCAACGAATGTCCTCAGGGCGGCGATACCGTGGACCCAGACGAAAAAGCCTTTTTGGCCGCCAGTCTGGTAAACATCCCCAGTGGACAAAATCTGCGCGCAACGTTTAAAATCTGCACCCAAGATGGTTTGGGCGGCTCTTGCACGACAAAAACCCTTGATTTTACCGTGCCCTGACCCTCAAACCCCATGTGGCATCCCCACATGGCACAAAAAGGAGATAATCATGAAAACCTCGCTCACCCGGATGCTCGTCATCCTCCTTAGTCTCTCCCTGCTATTAGCGGCCTGTCTGCCAGACACCACCGCCACCCCAGCCGGAACCGAGACGGCCACCCCAGCCCCCGATCAGCCCACCACCGACCCCAACGCCGTCCAAACCTCCGTGGCACTTACTGTGGAGGCTGAACTCACACAAGTGGCTTTAAACAACCCCACCGCAACCCTGGCCCCCACCAATACCCTTCAACCCACCGCAACCCTGGCCCCCACCGAAATTCTGGCACCAACCGCCACCTCCGTCGGAGCTGTAACCCCCTCAGATGGCACCCTGGCAAACCACGCCCGCTTCATCGAAGATGTCACCATTCCAGATGGCACCCTCGTGGTTGCGGGAGACCCGTTCACCAAAACCTGGCGCATCCAAAACATTGGCAGTGAAACCTGGATTCCCGGATACTTCTTTGTCTTCATCAATGGCGACCGCATGGAAGGCCAGGCCATCACCATTACCACCCAAACCCTCCCCGGGGGAACCATTGATATTTCTATCCCCATGATCGCCCCGCTCGAAGCTGGCACCTACACCGGCTACTGGATGTTCCAAACCCCTGACACCGAAGAAGGCGAAGACGGCCCCCTGTTTGGCATCGGCGCCAATGCCAGTCAAGCACTCTACGTCCAGGTCAACGTCATCCTGCCGACCCCCGCCCCCACCAGCACAGCCACCCCTACCAACACCCCCGTGGGCGCCACTCCCGAAGCGACCACCCCAACCCCCACAGCCACCCCCGGCCCTGGAGTGGTTAGCGTCAGCCTCGGTGTGGATTCCAACGCCTACACCGGGACTTGTCCGGCCACCCTCACCTTCAAAGCCATCGTCACCCTCAGCGGCCCTGTCACCTTCAATTACCGCGTCAATGCCATCGCCAGCAATTCCAGCTACACCTTCGGCGACGTGCCCTCTGGCGTCATCGCTTCCACAGAAACCGGACCGCACACCGTAGAAATTCCCTTCAGCCTCAACATTACAGGCACGGTCAGCGGACAAATTTCCCTGGAAATCACCTCCCCCACCAATGTGACCACCCCTCCCATTGCCTTTGTCGTCAACTGTCAGTAGCCCCAAGAACCTAACCCTCACCCAGGCCCTCAAAAACGAAGCCCGGCGTCTCGGTTTTCAGCTTGTGGGTGTCACCACTCCCGACACCCCCGTCCACTACCCCGTGTACGAAAGCTGGCTGAACGCCGGGCTTCATGGTGAAATGGCCTATCTGGCGGAGGCGGGCGCCCGCGCGCGCCGCGCTGATCCCCGTCAGATTCTCCCGGAATGTGAAAGCATCCTGATCCTGGGGCTTCGCTACCCGTCCGCACAGGGGACCACCCCCCCACCCGAAAACGCCCTCCCACGCGGTCGCATCGCCAGTTATGCGTGGGGCACCGACTATCATACCCTGATCCCCCCCCGCCTCGCCGCCCTCGTCCAGTTCATCGAAACCCAAATTGGGCACCCCGTCCCCAACCGTTGGTACACCGACACCGGGCCTATCCTCGAACGCGACCTCGCCCAACGCGCAGGGCTGGGCTGGATCGGCAAAAACACCTGCCTGATCAACCCCCAACAAGGCTCCTACTTCCTCCTCGCCGAAATCCTGCTTGGCCTTCCCCTCGAACTGGATGCCCCCTTCCCCACCGACCACTGTGGCTCTTGCACCCGTTGCCTGGACGCCTGCCCCACCACCTGCCTCCTCCCGAACCGCACCCTAGACGCATCCCGATGCCTGGCCTACCTGACCATCGAACTCAAAGGCCCCATCCCAGTCGAACTCCGCCCCCTCATGGGCAACTGGGTTTTTGGCTGTGACCTGTGCCAGCAAGTCTGCCCGTGGAACATCCGCTTCGCCTCCCCCGAAGGTGATCCCGCCTTTGCCCCCCGCCCGGAGATGCCTGCGCCCGATCTGTGCGCCGAACTCACCCTGACCCCGGCGCAATTCAACCAAAAATTCAAAAACAGCCCTCTCACCCGCCCCAAACGTCGCGGCTACCTGCGAAACCTCGCCGTCGCCCTCGGGAACGCGGGTGACCCTGCCGCGCTCCCCGCGCTGGCCCACGCCCTGGCGGACTCCGAACCCCTCGTCCGCGCCCACGCCGCCTGGGCCATCGGGCAAATCGGCGGCCCGGAAGCCCTCTCCATCCTCGAACAAGCCTTCCCCACTGAACCAGACCCAATCCCCCGCGCGGAAATCGCACAAGCGCTCGCCGCGCTTAAAAACTTGTGATCCCACCACGCGCTTTCGAAAACCGCGTTCAGCCTCTCCATAAATCCCCACGCCCGGAAACTCACGCGTGCGTTCCTCTTGTTACGCAAGGTGCGACGCACTTCCGAGACTCGCATTTTCCAAATCGCCCCAAACCTCTTTGTCTACACGCACAATGAAACGCTTTACTCGCTGGCTCCTTTTTTTACTCCTCACCGCCTGTACCCGATCCAGTTCAACGGCTCCGCTCAGTCCGCCCCTCTTGGTAACCCCCATCGCCTCCCCAACCGCGATGCCACTCAACACAGAGACCCCAGTCCCAACTGAAACGCCGACGCGCTTGCCCTCGGAGACGCCCTCCCCCACCGCCGTACCGACAGAGACCCCTGGCGCGCCCCCGCTTCTCAATTTTCTCTTCACCGGGCCAATTTACCCAGCCCCATGCAATTTGGGACAAACGCTCTTTACGGACGTTCTGGATTACCTCCAGCCTGCCAACCTCACCCTCGGTGGGCTGATGGGGTCTCCAACAGAGTGCCCCGATGACTTTGCCAGGGTGTTGATCGGGGCTGGGTTCGATATCCTCGGTTTGAACACTGAACCGTGTGGGGAAGAAAATTGTCAACCCGATTTCGAGTTGCAGAGGGCGCTTCGGGAAAATGGCATCCTGCTGGTGGAGGGGGGAGGGAACGCGGAGGGGGCGGCGCAACCCTTAATGGTTGAGGTGCAGGGTGTGAGGGTGGGGTTCGTGGGGTGGGAAAACGGGGCATTGAACGAAGATGCCCTACGCGCGGGGATCGCCGCCGCGCGGGAGCAGGCAGAGGTCGTCATTGTACTCCCCGCGTGGGGCACGGGAACCGATCCGTTTCCCGATCCCGATCAGTTGGCGCTTGCACAGGTCGCGGCAGATGCAGGGGCAGATTTGATCGTCGGCAATCATCCGCAAATTCAGGCTTTTGGAGAGGTGGAGGGGGTTCCGGTGTTTTTTGGGCTAGGGAATTTTTACGGGGATGAGGGTGCGGCAGGGATGATGGTGCGGGTGTATTTTCGAGGGACGGAATTCCTCGGATATGAGCTTTTTCCAACCCTGACCGAAACCGAGGGCAAAATACGCTTGATGAATGAGGCGGAGACGACTGCCCTTTTTGAAACGTTGCAACAGCTCAACGAGCAACTGCCTTAACGCACAAAATGGTTTGCCCCAAACTGTTTATCCTTCCCGTATTGAATATCGCCGATCTTCTGAACGAGGAGACGCACATCTTGTTCGTATTTTGGGACGGAAATGCCCAACGTTTTGAGAAACAGAAGTTTTTCGAGTGAGATGACCCGGTACGTTTCTTCTTCGAGCGCGCGGTCGGCTAAAAAGTCGTATCCAAACAACATGATGGTACGCCAGAGTTCGAAGAGGCCGACACACACGCCCAGGTCGCCGTAGAGGTCTTTGAGGTGATCGGGGTGTTTTTTCGCCAGGGAGACGTAATCGGCTGACGTGAGGACAAAGTCAATGTCCGCGCCGGATTTGCGGAGGCCGTAGTATTCCATCGCCATCCCACCGATAAGCAAGGGTTTGGTTTGGAAAGCGTAGTTGAGGGAGGAAAGATCAATATACATCGGTTTAATGAGGATCAGGGGGCTTTTTTTCATCAGGCTCCCCTTTCTCGGAAAAGTAAAAATATAAAAATACAGCCAGCATGACGATAAACAAAATGCCGAAGAGGGCGTCGTCTACGTAAGTGCCGTGCAGGAAGGGGCGGAGGAGCATGGAGGAGAGAAGTTAGATAGGGGTAAGAAGGTAGATAAGGTAGAGTATATACCGTATTTACCCTATCTACCTGTTTACTTTATTTACCTCTGCTCCACCGGAACCTGAAGCGTGATCGTCCCGACCTTTTCAAAGGTCAGGGTCACTTCAATCGTGTCCCCCGCCGCCAGATCGGAATTCAACCCTAGCAACATGATATGCAGTCCGCCCGGTTGAAAGGAAACTTTTTCGCCACCCGGCACGGGGACGTTTTCCTGCTGAACCATCCGCATCACCTGGGCTTCGGGCAGAGTTCCGGTATTGGAGCCTTCCATGCTGTGATCCATATCATGTTCCATACTGTGTTCGGCGCTATCTCCAACCATCATCGTCATGTGCATTTGAACCTCGCCCGCCGCGTCCGAGGCCGCGCTGAGGAGGGTATCATCTGCCCCTGGGTTATCCACCACAAAGTAGATGGCGCTATTATTTCCCGCCAACCCGGGGCGTGCCCAGGCGTCGGTAACGGTAAGCTCACCGGGCGTGCAAGCCGCGAGAGTGAGCATAAAGATCGCAAAAAGGAAAATTGTTCGTTTCATAAGATTTTTGATGAGAAATCCAAACCAGCGAGGCACGGCGCAATTATACCTATCCCCCCTGATTTGTCGAACTTCGTTTACCTTTTTCGAAGCGGCACTGGCGTGCCTTACTACGAACGTAGGGGGCACTTTTAGGCGCGGCCCTGCCGCACTCGCTGTCCCAACCACGTCAACAGAAAAATCCCTGTACACACCAGCACAATCGCCGGGCCGGATGCGATGTTGATGTAAAACGACGCGTACAACCCCAACACCCCCGACAGGGCGGCGATCCCGGCGGCCAACCCCATCATCACCGGCAGGCGACGGGTGAGCAGGTACGCGGTCGCCGCGGGCGTGATCAGCATCGCCACCATCAACGTGATCCCGACCGTTTGCAGGGCCACGACAATCGTCACCGCAATCAAAATCAACAACAAATTTTCGAGCAGGCGGGTGGGTAGGCGCATCGTCGCGGCCAGGATCGGGTCAAACGCCATCACCATCAACTCTTTGTACAGCGCCAGCATGATGATCACCACCACGCCCCCAGTAATCGCCGTCAGCCACAAATCCGCCGTTGAAACGCCCAACACATCCCCAAACAGAAAATGCGCCAGGTCCACCGCGTAACTACGTTGGGCGGAGATCAGCGCGATGCCCAACGCAAACATCCCCGCGAACACAATCCCGATGGACGTATCTTCCCGCAGTTTCGTCCCCCGGCTGATGGCCCCAATCGCCAGCGAAGTGACCACTGCCGCGGCCAAACTCCACACGAACACCGTGCCCCGATCCCCATTGCCCAGCACATACCCGACCGCCACCCCCGGCAAAATGGCATGAGCCAGCGAATCGCCAAAAAACGCCATCCCGCGCAGAACCACGTGCGTCCCCACCAGAGCGGACACCACCCCCACCATCACCGCGGCGATCAACCCGCGCACCATGAATGGGTAAGTTAATGGATTGAGTAAAAAATCAAGCAACTTTTAATTCCTTAGGTTCTGCCCCATCATGGCAACACTCTTCGATCAACATCTTTTGCCCCGCCGGAGTCTCGATCACCTGCATGTGCCCGCCATACGCCTCCACCAACCGCTCGGGGGCGATGATCTCGGACGGGAGTCCAAACCCGACCAGTTTCCGGTTCAGCAACATCACGCGGTCAAAACGTTCGGAAGCGGTGTGCAGATCGTGCGTGGCGATCATCACCGTCACCTGCCTGCGTTTGAGTTCGTCGAGCAGGTCAAAAATCGCCTCTTGCGAGGGCGCGTCCAGCCCGTTGAGGGGTTCGTCCATCAGGATGAGATCGGCTTTCTGCGCCAACGCCTGGGCAATGAACACGCGCTGTTGTTGCCCCCCCGATAGCTCCCCGATCTGGCGTTTGGACAGGTTCGTCATCCC
>JABWBV010000403.1 GCA_013359445.1 Anaerolineales bacterium
CAACATCAACAGCAGGAGGAAAACCACTCCCCACCCAAGTTTCCCCCGCCAGGAACGGCCCCCGCGCGGGGTCTCGGCAGGCGGAAGGCGCACCAGCTCTGGCGGGAAACCCTCCGCAAATTCTCCGGGGGGGTGCCCCGCCCGGTGTCGCAAATTGATCGTCATCACTTTTCCAAGTTTATCCATTTTTACCTCTACTCATACCCTTCAATAACCGTCGGCAAATACACCGACAACGTTTCCCGCGCCTCCGCCGGGCCGATTACATACGGGTCCCCTGCTCCCAGGTCAAACCCGCCCCCACAACTGTTCGTGCCCCAGTCAGAGGCAAAAATCACATACTGCCCATCCCGCGAGAGACTGCCACGCGGTTGCACCCAATAGCCGCAATTGCTTGTGCGATGATGCGCCAACCGCCGCACCGTGCCATCGGTATACAGCAAATACACCTCCCCCTCCAACGGTTGCCAGCCATTACTCGCATCCGCGTCCGTCGTCACCAAACAGACCCCCGCTGGACCCTGGCAGGAGATGTGCGCCCCGAACCAGTCCAACGTTTGCACATACACCGGCTCGCTCACGGTCGCTGTCCCGGGCAAGGTGCGGTAGCCAATGGATAACATCCCACTGGGGTGATACAACTCAAACGTCATAAACATCTCCGTCACCCCATCGGGAAGCAGGCCGAGGTCACCGTGCTGATGGCTATCGCTCACCCGCCCCACAAACGCCCCCGTTTCCAGATCGAATGTTTCCAGCCCACTGCACCGGGTGACCCCATCGCGCGGCCATTGCACCACAAGGTAGTTGCCCAGCGGGGAGACACCCACCCAGTCGGGTTCCACTTCGCCCCATTGGGGGTCGGGGTCGCACGGCCCGGCATACAAATCTGGCAGGGGCAGAACCGCGCCCAGGGTCAGGTTTTGCAAATCCACCGCAAACAGCACCTGCGCGCCGTCATTGCGTTGCACCATGCCCGCCATCCACCGCCCGTCGTGGGAAAGTTCATCAAAGGATTGGTTCGAACGAATGGTTTCGTACTCAGCCGGGAAGGTGAACACGGTGGTGGTGGCCTGTGTATCCACGTTGGTGTACTGCACGCGCACGGTGGTATCGGCGTTCGTGTCGTAGTGGACGAGCGTGTGGGCCAGGGCAGGTTGCCAGCGCGGGGCGTTCCACTCCGCGGTATCCAGCGGGATGCCGGACAGGTTATCTAACCGCCGCACCAGATACCCTTCCGGGCGGGTGAGCAGAACGTACACATTGTCAGCAGAAAAGGCCTGGAGTTGGGAATAAATGTGCGTCTCAAAACTGCCCGCCTCACTGGCCTCGGCCAGGCGGCGGAGCGTGGTGCCAAAAGCCGGGTCGGTAAACGGGACATCCTCGCCAGGTTCGGAGAGCGGCGCGGGCGTCAAGATCACGCCTGGGTCGGTGATCCCGCCACCGCCCTGGGGTTGTTGGAAAGGGTCGTTCCATGGGGTCGCGGTGGGAGCCGGGGATGGTTCATCGGGCGGGAGGGTCGTTGGCGGAACCGGCAGGGCGTCCGTGGGCACGGGCGCGGATGGGGTTTCCAGGCCGGATTGGGCGGGAGACACCACCCGGCACATGGCTAAGGCAAGTGTAAGCGTCAAAAAAAGAAAGAGCCGGGAAAGCGAAAACATCGTCAAAACCTCACGCAATACGGATTACAAAATACGCAACCCTCCAAATTCTACAAATCGACCGTTTCCAAAACCGTTTCCAAAATTTAATGTCCGGTAAAATATCCTCCACCCATGAGTACCATCCGCTTGTCCCTATTGGGTCCCTTTGACATCCTCCCCGCCGCGGGAAATGCCCTCCGGCGAAAAGAGCGCGCCCTGCTGGCTTACCTCGCCGTGCAAACCCGCCCCACCCCCCGCCCCACCCTAATCTCGCTCTTCTTTGCCCGCGCCGATGACCCCGCCGCCGCCCTGCGCCTGAGCCTGAGCCGCCTCCGCCACACGCTTGGCCCCGACCTTCTTCTGACCGAGGCCCGCACCGTGCAATGGAATCCCCACGCGGGGAACGTGGACTACGCGACGTTTACCCCTCTCCTCACGGGGGACCTCGCCGCGCACAGTGCCGATGCCCTCGCGTCCGCCCTCGCCCTCTACCGCGGGGAATTTCTCGCCGGATTGGCGTTGGAAGACGCCCCGGAAGCGGAACTCTGGCTGGTGCAAGAACGCGCACACGTCCACGCGTTGTACGAACGCGGCGCGCTGGAACTCATCCGCCGGTGGAGCCTCGCCGAAAATTGGGAACCCGCCCTCCGCCAAACGCGCACGCTGTTGGAGCACAGTCCCCTGCTCGAACCCGCCCACGAACGGCTGATCTGGCTCTACGCCCAAACCGGGCAAACCGAGGCCGCCCACACTCACTACGAACAATATCGCCAACATTTACAGCGCGAAATGGGCCTCGAACCCGCGCCGGAACTAGCCCGCCTCCTGCCGGAAAAACACCCCCGCACCACCCGTCTCTTCGAGGGAAGGTCAAACGCGCCCCCCCCGTTTGCCGGGCGGGAGGCGGAACTCCGTCAGATTCACCAACCCTGGCAGGCGGCGCAAAAAGGGCAAGGGGGCGTGCTCCTGATCGAGGGGGAGGCGGGTGCGGGCAAATCGGCGCTCGTCGCCCAGTTCATCCGCCAGTATGGGGTTTCGCCCGCACTCACCGGGAACGGGTACGAGGCCGCGCAACACCTGCCGTACACCCCGTGGATCGAACTGCTGGAACAAGCCCTCGCCCACGCCGACCCCGTGCGGACGCCCCTGCCCGTGTACATCCGCGAGGCGTTGGGGCGGTTTTTGCCAGGGTCGCAGTTGGACCACACCCCCGCGCCGCCCCCCACGGATGGCAGTGAGGCCGCGCGGATGTTTCAAGCCATTACCGATGGCCTGCTCACGCTCTTTCAGGACAAACCGCTCTTTTTGTTTATGGATAACCTGCAATGGGCAGACGAGGCCAGTTTGAGCCTGTTTCATTTTGCGGCGCGACGGGCCGCGCGGGCCAGATGGCTGATCGTCGCCACCCTACGCCCGCGCACCGGGGCCGAATCGCCTGCGCTGGGCAAAGTGCTGGAGGGCTTATCCCCCCACGCAGGGCGGCTGACCCTGTCCGGGTTGCCTTCTTCCGCCATTTCCGAATTGACCGTTACCCTGTGGCCCCACCTCCCCGCCGAAAAACGGGATCCCTGGACAGCACGCCTGCAACAAGCCACGGGCGGGAATCCGTTTTTTGTGTGCGAACTCCTGCGCGAACTGGCCGCGCGGGGGGCCGAACCCGATCATTTACCCGTTCCCGCCAGTGTGCGGGAATTGGTGCAACATCGCCTGCAAGCCTTGCCCGCCAGTGGCTCGCAAGTGTTGGGCGCGCTGGCCGTGCTAGACACCCCCGCCTCGCCCACACACCTGCACCGCCTCTGCGAACGGAGCGAGGGCGAGACGTTGGACGTGCTGGACGAAGGGTGGCAACGCGGCCTCCTGCGGGCGGACGAGGCCGAGCGGTACGCGTTTGCCCACGATTTGGTGCGGGAGGCGGTGGTCGCGGGCATGAGTCCGGCCCGCCGTCGAAGATTCCACGCCCGCGCGGCGTTGCTACTCGCGGAGGAAGCGGCGTCACTCCCCCCGCATCAGCGCGGGGAACTGGCGGGGCGCATTGTCCAACACGCGCAGGCGGGCGATGATCCGGAACGGGTATTTGCCTGGGGGCGGGAAGCGGCGTCGTACGCCACCCGGCTAAACGCGTTCGGGGATGCGCTCCGGGCGATTGAGGCGGCGTGTCAGGTGTATGCCCGTTTGCCCGATGCGGAGGCGCCGGGTACGGAGGCGCGGGAAATCCAATACCTGGAAATTTTGTTAGATCGCGCCCGGTTGTTCAGTCTGGTGAACAACCGGTTGGCTGATGAATCCGAGATGATGCAGAAGATAGCGGCGTTGCTCGCCCGGCATCCTCATCCCGAAATGCAGGCGATGTACCATTTGGGCGAGGCGGCTCTGCTGGCCGGGGAGGGAAAATATGAGGAGGCCATTCCGGCGGCGCTCAATTCGTATGAACATTTTATGGATTTGGAGAACTGGTTGGGCGCGGCATGGAGTTTACATGCGGTGGGAAGTTATAAAATCACGTTGAGCCAAAACCAGCTTGGGCGAAAGATTCTGGCGGAGGCCCTGACGCTGTACCAAACGTGCGGGGATTTGACCGGGGAGGTGACGTGTTTGAGCAGTCTGGCCTGGGTGGATTTGAATCTGGGGGAGGTGCGGCAGGCGATTGAGGCATTAACCCGCGCGCGGGAACTGACCCAACAGGCTGGGGATGCGCTGGGGCAGGCGCGGATAAGCCACACGCTGGCGGCAACGTGGAATTTTCTCTACCACACAGAACATACGGAGATCTACGCGCAGGAGGCGTTTGATTTGTTTCAAAAAATGGGGTTACCCGCCAGTCGCCCAATGCTTTATTTAGCGACTTCGGCCTGGATTGGAACGAAAGACCCCGAACGTGGGCGGGCTTTTTTGCTTCAGGCGTACACAGAGGCCGTGGAGCACAACGATTTGTGGCTCCGCGGGTGGGCGGCGCAATTGTTGGGGCGGGCGGCTTTGCAGGCGGGGGATTGGACGGAGGCAGAAACGCGATTGGAAGAGGCGGCGCGCTTGCGGCGGGAAACGGGCGAACGGGCGAATCAGGTCAGCGATTTGGCGTGGTTAGGGCGTCTGCGGCTCGCGCGGGGGGACGTGCCCGGCGCGTTATCCCTGACCGAACGGGCGGTGTCCGAGATGGAAACGTTGAAGGAAGAGGCGTGGGTGTTCGAGGCGTGGGATATTTACCGCGCCCATGCCAAGGTGCTGGCCGCGCAGGGAAATCCCGAGGAGGCGGCTCGTTTTGAACAATTGGCGCAAGAGGCCGAGGTGTGGATGGCCGCGCAAGCCCCGGATGAAGAAACACGGGGGAAGTTTTGGACATGGGTGGAGCAGATGCGGTTGTTGTAGGTGTGTGGAGGGGGTCTCTAAGCCTCGTTTCGTCACCCAAAAATTATGGCGCCAACAACTTAGCCCCTTTCGTTTCCAACATGGCTGTGGTTAACATGCCTGTGTGGATTTCGGCCACTATGCCATCGCGATGAACAAGGATCGAGGTGGGGAAGCTATTAATACCCAATTGGTTGAGCACGGCTTTGCCCGGATCGAGGAGCACGGGAAAGGTGAAACCCATTTGGTTGATGAACTCTTTCACCGGACTGCTGGTTTCCCCCGCATTAACGGCGAGCATCACAAACCCTTCGGCTTGATGATTGAGATAATAGGTGTACAAATCGGGCATTTCGGCGCGGCAGGGGGGGCACCACGTCGCCCAAGCGTTGATCAGGATCGGTTGGCCGAGGTAATCGCTGACGCGGACGGAGTTGCCATCCAGATCGGTGAGGGCAAAGTCGGGCATCGGTTGCCCCGCGCGGGCCGGGCCACTGATCTCCACGCGTGGTTCGGGCCAGGTCAGAATCAGTAAGAGGCCCAAAATCAGCAAAACCGCCCCGGTGGTCCAGGCATTCCTGGAAATTTTCTCCCGGCGGCGAGTGGCACGACGTTGTTCGCGGCGTGGGTTGGCATGGGAAGCGTGCTGGGTAACGTGCTGGGTAGCGGGCATGGAAAAACTCCTGAGGACTTAGGGCTTGTAAAAGAATAATTTCGTAGATCGCTCCGGCGGGATTGCAAATCCCGCCGGGAGGGAGGCCCGGATTTGGCAATCCGGGGCGAGCGGAAAACGCGGATTTATACTTTTACACCCCCTTAGAACGTTAGACGTAGAATGTAGAACGTAAAACGTGAAAGGGATAAAAGCATGGGGTCTTTTTTTGGATGCAAAAGGGGGGCAAGGGTTACACGAATTTTCGAGTGTCACCTTTTTGAGGCTTTTGCATCCAAACGAATAAACCACAAAAGTAACTGCTCAGGCCGCGCGAGGAAACGCCCCCACAAAGGTGCATGGCGCGCCATGAGCACTGCAAAACAGGAGCAAAAAATGTCTTTACTTAACCCTGCCATTCAAGCCCAAGTCCAGGCCGCGTTTGAACCCCTGGAAGCGGAAGTCAAACTGGTCGTCTTTACGCAAGGTGAAGGGGGCGCGCTGGAATGCGATTTCTGCACCGAAACCCGCCAACTGATCGAAGAAGTGGCGGCACTTTCCGACAAAATCACCGTGGAAGTGCGCGATTTTGTCAAAGACGCCGAAGTTGCCGAGGTGTACGGCATCGATAAAATCCCCGCCATAGTCGTCACCCGCGGCGGCCCCGAGCCAAAAGACTTTGGCATCCGGTTGTATGGCGTCCCGTCCGGATATGAGTTCAGCACCTTGATTGAGGATATTCGGATGGTCAGTGTAAACGAACCGGGGCTAAACGAAGCCACCCTGAAGGACCTCGCGCGGTTGACCGAACCCGTCCATATTCAAGTCTTTGTCACGCCCACGTGCCCCTACTGCCCCCGCGCGGTTCTGCTCGCCCACCAAATGGCGATGGCCAGCCCGTTCGTGACCGCCGACATGGTAGAAGCCAGCGAATTCCCCCACATTGCCAACCGCTATCATGTCTACGGCGTCCCGCGCACCGTAATCAGCGATGTCATTCACATCGAAGGGGCCGTCCCGGAAAAAGCCCTGGTCACCAAGTTGTTGACTGTGCTAGACGCGGAAGTGATGAAAGGTCTGCGCGCTGAGTGGGACGCGCATCAGGTCATTCAC
>JABWBV010000404.1 GCA_013359445.1 Anaerolineales bacterium
AAGTAGCATGTCCCCCACCATCCGCCTCCTCGAACACATCGAAGACATGTTTCTTGTCGAAGACCTACAACGCCGGGTTTGGGGCGCAGATGACGCCATTGTGCCTCACCACCTCTTGTTGACCGTCGCCCACAATGGTGGCTTGATTTTAGGGGCGTATGAAGATGAGCAAATGGTCGGCTTTGTCTTTGGCTTTCCGGGGCTTGTGCAAACGTCCACCGGCTCCCAACTCAAACACTGTTCCCACATGCTCGCCGTCTTACCGGAATACGAAAGCCAGGGCCTCGGCTACTTGCTCAAACGTGCCCAATGGCAAATGGTTCGCCGCCAGGGCATCCCCCTCATCACCTGGACGTATGACCCGCTCCTCAGCCGCAACGCCCACCTCAACATCACCCGTTTGGGGGCCATTTGCAACACCTACACGCCCAACATGTACGGCGACATGCGCGACAGCCTCAACCAGGGCTTGCCCTCCGACCGATTACAAGTCGAAGTTTGGGTGAACACCCCCCGCGTCCAAGACCGGATGAGCAAACGTCCCCGCGGCCAACTTGACCTCGCCCACTACCTCTCCGCCGAAACGAACATCCTCAACCCCACCCACCTGAACCATGCGGGCTGGCCGCACCCCACCGCTTCCCCCCACCTCCCCGAAACCCCACCCACCGAACACCCCGCCCTCCACCTGCTCGAAATCCCCTCCAACTTCTCCGCCCTCAAAACCGCCGATCCTGCCCTCGCCCTCACCTGGCGTTTGCACATACGCGAACTCCTTCAGGATTTATTTGCGCGTGGCTATTTGATCACGGATTTCGTCTATTTGAAAGGCGAACATCCGCGCAGTTTTTATGTGTTAAGTGATGGGGAGAGGACTTTGGGGGAGTAAATAAAACCCAGGAGGTGGCGTTTACGGATATAAGCCCAGCTGTTGGAGGGCTTGTCTTTCAGCCAGGCGTTCAGGTTCATTGAACTGAAAAATCAACACAGTCGCCCGTCCTTCGGGCGTTAGCCCATGAATCTCCCCGTTTATTAATTGAAAATGTTCATCCCACCGTTGCAGGCGTGGGTGATAGAAAAAAGTCAGCTGTTCGGTTTCGGGATCAAGGCTGGCAATATCCGATCCCTTCGCCCAATTACAATCCGCACAGGCCAGCGCAAGGTTATCACTTTTAGTTTTCCCCCGATGTTTCAATGAAATGACATGATCCACATGGTGAAGGAGTAATGTAACTTCCTGACTGAGTTGGCAATATTCACACTTTCCTGTTGCCCGTTCGGTAACGAGATGACGGAGTGGGGCAGAAATGGGTTCGCTCATTAATGGGAGGTTGTGGGCAAGCGTTCAAGGGCTTGAAGTTTTATGGCGCGCATCTGGTGCTCAATGCGTAAAAGACGGTGTAATTCGGCTTTTTCAAAGGATGTTGTTTGCCCTTCGCTATGCCGCGCTTGTAATTGTTGAATTGCTTGCTGTAATTTCTTTGACAAGCGAAACGATACAACGTTTTTTGAGGTGGGATTCGTCGCAAGAAAACCCAAAACTTCGTCATACGCCTGCGCTGAAAGAGAGACCCCCTCGCCCGTGACTAATTCAAGAATATCGGGCAATTGCTCTTGAACAGGAGCCAATCTTGCCGCAACCCCTTCGGGGACTTGTACGATCATTTCAACCATTGTCTCACTCCAAAAAAACTGTTATCCTAAAATTTATTACCTACCTATTTTAACACACCCCTATTTTATTTATGAACCTCGAATCCATCACCCTCTACCCCCTCCGCATGCCCCTTGTTGCCCCGTTTGAAACTTCCTTTGGCCGCGCCACCGACCGGGAATGTGTCTTGATCGAAGTCCGCGCAGGTGGGCTGACCGGGTACGGCGAATGTGTGGCCGATAGCAACCCCGGTTACTCCTACGAAACCGTCGGCACCGCCGTCCATATCCTGCGCGATTACCTCATCCCGCCGTTGTTGGGCAAACCCGTTCCCGACCCCAAGGCATACTTTGCCCAGGCCGCTCCCGTGCGTGGGCATCACATGGCAAAAGCCGCGCTCGAAATGGCGTTTTGGGACTTAAAAGGCCAGGCCGAAGGCAAATCGCTGAAAACGCTGTTCGGCGGGATCCACGACCGGGTGGAAGTGGGCGTCTCGGTCGGGTTGCAGGCGTCCCCCGCGGCGTTGGTGGACACGGTCGCGGGGTACCTCGATCAGGGGTACGCCCGCGTCAAAATCAAGATCAAACCCGGCCGGGACGTGGAAGACGCCTGGGCCGTGCGGACCGCGTTCCCCCATTTACGCTTGCAGGTAGACGCCAACTCCGCGTTCACCCTTGCAGACGCCCCCACCCTTCAGCCGTTGGACGACCTCCATCTGCTGTTGATCGAACAACCCTTGTTTGAAGACGACATTTGGGATCATGCGAAACTGCAAGGCTACTTCAAAACCCCCATCTGTCTGGACGAAAGCATCGTCTCCCCCCGCCATGCCCGGTACGCGCTGGAAATGAACGCCTGCCGCATCATCAACATCAAACCCGCCCGCGTGGGGGGCCTGGCGAATGGGCTGGAAATTCACGACTTGTGCCAATCGTGGGACATCCCGGTTTGGTGCGGCGGGATGCTGGAAACGGGCGTGGGCCGCGCCGCGAACCTCGCGCTGGCCTCCCTCCCCAACTTCGCCCTCCCCGGCGACATCTCCGCCACCGAACGTTACTACCACGAAGACATCACGCACGAACGCTTCGCCCTCAACCCCGACAGCACCATCACCGTCCCCGACCAACCCGGCCTGGGTGTGACGGTGAACCGGGCGGCCTTGGAGAAGTTCGCGGTGGGGAAGATCGAATTGTAGCCTCCCGAAAAAAAAAGCGGGCGAGCCGAAACCGGCTCGCCCGCTTTTTTTTCGGAAATCACGGCCCCGGCGGGAATTGCGCCGCTCCGTTCATGATGGAGTAGGCAATTAAAAATTGTCCGGCATAGTAGGTGCCCAGGACGAGGGCGCGCGCAAGATGAAAGGGCTTGCGAAAACGATCTACGGCAAGGACTGAGTCTGAAATGAGAAAGAGTAAGGCGCCCACAGCGGCGGAAGTCGCGGCGGGCGAGGGGGCTTGCAGGGCACGGGACACGGCCAGGGTGGCCATCCCGATGATGACGGTGAGGTAGAGGCTGACTGGGGCTTTTAACCCTTTTGACAGGCCAGGCCAGAGATATTTCAGCATCCAGCCGCCAAAGGCCAGCAGGGGCAGGAGCGGCCAGAGCACTTCGCGGCCCCACGCGGCCGGGAAGAACGCGACCCAATAGCACACATGCCCGAGCAGAAAACTTGCCAGGCCCTGGATGAAGTAGCCGGGGAACATGAGGAAGATGTCCCCCGCGAGGGAGAAGATCAGGCCCAGGGCAATGGCGCCCGCGTACAAGTCGGTCAGGGCTGTGCCGGGGCGTAGGGCGATGATCAGGATCAGAATTGTGGTGAGGGGTTTGAAGAAGTAAACCCACCCCATCCGAGGCGGGCGGAGGTAATGAGCGGTAATGGTGAGGGTGGCCGAGAGGGCGGTGAGGAGGGGGAGGGTCATGGGGTAAACTTTTTTACGGCAATACCCACAACTCCGCCGCACGCAACTCCAGCGTAAAACTGATCTCCCGGAGGCTGTCCTTGCGCTCGGCTTCGATGGCGACGACGATAAACTCCGCGAGGGGGAAGATGTCTTGGGGGTGGACGGTGATGGGCAGAAAAGGGACGGGCGTGCCAGGGGCGAGGTGGGGGGGATCGCGTAACAGGGCGGTGCCGAGGTTCACGGTTGTTTCCAGGTCGCAGGTAAACGCGGGGATGAAAAACCGGCGCGGGGTGACCCAAAATTGAGCGGCTTCGTCGTCTTTTTTGCCAAACGCGCCATAGGTCTGACGGTTGAGCCGTAAATTGCCGCCCACCACCCAAAACGGATTCCCCCTTTTGCCTTGCGGAATCCCCGCGGCAAAGTTAAATGCCTGAGAGGAGACTCCTTTGACTTCATCCAGCAGAAGACCCTGCCCACAGCGTTGACACACCCAGGCGATCTCGTCTGGGGCGGCAGGGATGGGGGTTTCACAACGTAGACATTTGAGGGCGATGAGTTCGATCATGGTTCTTCCTTTCAAGCCACAAATAACGCGGAACTCAAGGGAATTATGGGAATTGAGGGGATTTTTCCAGAGGCCTCATTCCTACGAGTTCTCACGAATTCCATTAAGTTCCTATGTTTTCTGAAGTTTGCGCCGTTCATCCCGATTGTATTTCCCGCGCGCGGTGGACTCCCCCCTCCATTCTCCGGTCGGTGCGGCGTTTGAGTTTGTCGAGGGCGCGGTACTCGAACACCTCTCCATACCGGAACCGGCGATACCCGGCGGTGATCGCCCCCACGCCCGCCAAGACTGCCAACCCGGCAAAAATCAGCCCCCCCAACGCGTCGTCATCGGCAGAGGCGGCAATGACAGAAAAATAGGTGACTAACGCACACACGTCTACGATCAGGAACGCACCCAAGGCCATGCCCGCGACCATGATCCCGGCCCGATACCACGTATTCCCCGGCGCTTTGCCGTAGAGCACGCGCCCCGAAAGCCCATCCACCGCCACCTGGAAGGAGCGCCCCCGATACAAATACCGGAGCACGTACAGCGGATAATACACCAACCCCATCCGCGGGTTCACCGTGCGGATGAAGGTTTGTTTGACCCGATCCACGTTCGCCATTTTTTTTGCGCGGGCTTCAAAATAACCGTAAAGAACAGTCTGCTTACTAGCGACGTAGGACGTCTGATAGTCCCAATATTGGCTAGGTGCACCGGGAATGTTGCCAGCGGTGGCCCAAAGCTCCAACTTGCCATTATTCACGTCTACGTTGTCAGCAACGTAGATTCCTGGGGGATTGCCCAAGAAACTTGCGTTGTAATTGGTCCATTTGGCCAGGTCCAGGGCTCCGGCATTGAACTCGTCCGAGACGCTGGCCACGGCAAGCCACGTCCCGTTCGAAGGCGGAGCCGCCGCCGCGGGAGCTGCGGCAAACATTGACAGCAAGCTGAAGACGGCGATGTAGGGAAGATTGCGGATGTGTGGCAAGGCAGGCGGCATGAGATTAACTCCAGAGGGCGAGGGGCGGAAATCACTCTAGGAGAAGCCATACAACCGCGCAATATGACGGAGGCGTAAAAATGAAATGCAATTGTGATAAGCCGCGCCCAGTAAAGATGTTCGGGGCAAAAAGTTTCTGGCACAGTTCTTGCGCAGTGGTACGTAAAGAAGAGCTCTCTTACTGCTGTCTTATGCTTTTTTCTGGGCGATCATGGAGTTGCGCGGTGCAGGCGCCCGAGATCGTCGTTGGCGGCAGCACCTGACAGACGGTCGGTGATCTTTTTCACCCAGTTGCTGGCGAGGCCGGGCAAGCCACGCAGCGAGGAGAGCGCGTCGGCATCGACACCGGGGGCATGGAAGAGACGCCAGAAATCGGCAAGACTGATGGCACCTGGCAAGCGTTCAACCAGCGTCATCGCGTTTCCAACCTCAATTGTGCCGGGCTCGACGACCCGAAAGTACCATCCGCTCCAGCCTGTTTCCTGCATGGCGGACGCCAGACCTGGCGCGACAAAGCGGTGGTCGAGCTTCCAGCAAGGGCGACGGGGCTGACAAACCTGCAAGACTGCGGTGCCGATGGCGAAGCAATCGCCGATGAACACATTGGTTTCGTCATGCTCGTCGGTCGAAAGATTCTCCCCGAAACTGCCCCGCAGCAGCTGTGGCGCAGCCTGCGGAAAGCGCTTTCGCCAGGCTTCGTAGTGATGAAAAGCGTACTGATGCACGGCCTTCTCGGGGCCTCCGTGCACACGGCGGTCGGCCTGTGCATCTCCCGCAAGACCCTCTCTGCCGACCTCGACTTTGCCGAAGACCGGGAACTTCCAAATGGCGCTCATCTGTCCCTCGCAACCCAAGGGGCGCGGTGTACCGATTTGCACGCAAATCAAAGGGGCAGGGGTGGGCGTAGACATGGCGGCAATCCGGCGCGAGCAAAAGGCCGGATTGTACCCGCCGTTCGCTAATCGCCTTGCTGATGTGCCGGCAACAGTGGCATTTCGTATGCCAGGCGAAGCCGCGGCGCGACCGCTTCCCCGGCATCCATGGCCATCGCAACCCCGCGCGGTGAAGAGTCCTCGAGGAGCGCATCCATTTCCTCCTCTCGCACCGCGGGCGTGGGAGGCTCGAGGAGTTCGCTCTCGTCGACGGCCATCCGTTCGGCCAGCGACGGGATGCGATCGCCCTCGCCCGCGAGCGAGCTCGACAGGAGAGCCCGCGCACGGCTCAGGTCGCTCAGGTTCTGCTCTTCGTCGCTGGGGGCGGCGAAGTCATCCAAGACCGCTTGCGCATCGGGAAAGCCGGGACGCCCCGCAGAGGACTCCGCCTCCGCGGGCGCCACCTCCTGGGGCCCACGGGCCTCGGCGTCGCTCACCGCATCGCCGAGCTCTGTGTGGCGAGGCATCATGCTGGTCGACGTCGAGCGCGACCGGCCGACCTGCTCCTGGCTGCGAAGATTGACGTCCCGCACGAACGGCACCTGCGGGGCACGGATGAAGGGAATCGGCGGGCGCGCCGGCTCCGCGGCGATCGCCACCACGGTCGACGCAGACTCCGCCGGGGCCGCGACGGCCGAGCCAGGCGCGGCGTCGATGGAGACGCCGGGCGCCGCAATCGCCTCCGCCGGGTC
>JABWBV010000405.1 GCA_013359445.1 Anaerolineales bacterium
ATGGGGCTAATATTTTTGAAGTTTGCCGACAACCGGTATAAGCGGTTTGAGTCGGAGATTTTGGGGGAGTATGAGGCGTTGAAGGGCACGCGGCGGGAGAAGCCGTTGCATGAAATCGCGCTGACGAAGTGTGGCTTTTATTTGCCGCCGCACGCCCGGTACAGTTATTTGCTGTCCTTGCCGGATGAAGTGGATGTCGCCAAGAAAATTCAGGAGGCGATGGAGGCGATTGGGTCGTACAAGCCCGAATTGAAGGGGATTTTGCCGCAGGATGAGTATTTCAAGCTGATCCGCACGGACAACACCATTCCGGGGCGGTTGTTGAAGAACTTCTCGAACATTCCCGATGATTTGGAGGGGGATTTATTCGGGCAACAGATTCCGCCGGGGTTGTTGGTGGATTCGTTTCGTCCGGGGGTGTATGGGGGGACGGGGGAGGTGGGCGATTGGGGGGTGGCGTCCGCGCTCGCCGGGCAATTTGCGATTTTGCTCGCAGGTGGATTGACGCCGGACAACGTTCAATCTGCGATTCGACAGGTGAATCCGTGGGGCGTGGATGTTGCATCGGGCGTAGAATCTTCGCCAGGAAAGAAAGATGCGGGTAAAATGCGGTTGTTTGTGGAAAGGGCGAGGGGGGCGGGACGGTAAATAGGGTAAATAGGGTAGAGAAGGTAAATAAAGTAAATACCTTCTCTACCCTATCTACCTTATGTACTTTATCTACTTTTTGAGGAGTTAATATGCAGGATCGAAAAATCTCTCTGACCGGAATTAAGCCTTCCGGCACGCCGCATGTCGGCAATTTTTTGGGGATGATTGCGCCCGCGTTGGAGCTGGCGAAGACGTACAACGCGTATTATTTCATCGCGGATTATCATGCGTTGACGACGGTGCGCGATGGGAATGAGATGCGTCGGTTGTCGTATGATTTGACGGCGACGTTTTTGGCGTTGGGGATGAACCCGGACGAGGTGGTGTTTTTCCGACAGTCGGACATTCCTGAAATTTTTGAGCTGACGTGGATTTTGTCGTGTTTTACGTCGAAGGGGCTGTTGAACCGGGCGCACGCGTATAAGGATTCGACGGCGAAGAACGAGGCGGCGGGGAATGACCCGGATTTCGGGGTGAATGCGGGGTTGTTCAATTATCCGGTGTTGATGGCGGCGGATATTTTGCTGTACGGGAGCCATGTGGTGCCGGTGGGACAGGATCAGAAACAGCATATCGAGATTACGCGGGACATTGCGTCGGCGGTGAATCACGCGTATGGGGAAGAGATTTTTGTGATCCCGGAAGGGGTGATCCAGGAGACAGTGGCGACAATCCCCGGGCTGGATGGGCGGAAGATGAGTAAGAGTTACGATAACGTGATCCCGATCTTTGCGCCATCCAAGCAGTTGCGCCAGCGCGTGATGCAGGTGGTGACCGATTCCCGCCCGATGGAGGAGCCGAAGAATCCGGATGAGGATAATGTGTACAACATTTTTAAGTATTTCGCGACGCCGGAGCAGACTCAGGCGATGCGGGAGAAGTATTTGCGTGGGGGGTTTGGGTATGGGGAGGTGAAGCAGGAGTTGTTTGAGGTGATTGAGGCGCGGTTTGGGGAGGCGCGGGAGAAATACAACAAGTATTTGGCGGACACAAAGTATTTGGAGGCGATCCTGATGGAGGGGGCGAAGAAGGCGCGATATCAGGGGTCGAAGGTGATGAAGAAGGCGCGGCGCGCGGTGGGGGTGAGGTTTAAGCGGGAGGTTTTGGTGGAGAGTTAGGGATTTTTGTACGCAGATTTCGGGGTTGTTCTCAACCCTGATTTCGCAGATTTTTTGTGAATTTTGCGGCCATGAATAGGAATTCATGGCCTGATAGGGAAAACCCGTTGAAACGGGTTGAAATCCGCAATCCGATTCAACGGATTTTGTGTAACAGACGCCGAATTCCTATTCGGTGGTGAGATAGATTGGTGTTTGCAAGAAACAAAATGATTGATATATGGGTAATCGTCCTAATTGTTTTAGCCTTAAGCTTCTTGAGCATAGCAACAATAGTAATTCTACTTAAAGCTACACAAGGCAAACAAAAAGTCTATCGAATTGGCTGTTCAACGCTTTTCCTGGTTTTTCTTTTAGGTGGAGCACTTCGGACAGGGGCTGTTCGAACAATACTTTTCGGGTTACCAACCAAATATTTTTGGTTAGGTGAAGCGCTCGGAACCATTGCAATCTTAATATTAGGCATATCCGTTGAAATTGCCATTATAAGGAAACCTCAGTTTGTAATTGAATTGCGCTCGTTACGGTCAAAGTGGAATAAACAGCAACATGAAGTCAAATTAGCAGAGCGTATTTTCTGGTTCTTGATTTTCCTTGCCATGATTTTGATCGGCTTGCTCCTAACAGTTTGGAATCTTTGGCAGTTTATATCCAATAATCCTTATCCATGCTAACGATGAACCGTCTTGGATAATTCTTAACGAGAAAAAATTTGGCAACTATCACAATCGGAGACCGTGTTGGCAAAGAAGGCAAAATTCGCGCAGGGTGCAGTGCCGTGATTCAAGATGGGGACGGCAGAATCCTGCTCACACGTCGCACAGACAACGGGCGGTGGTGTCTCCCTGGCGGGCATATTGACCCGGGGGAAAGCGTGGCGGAGGCGACGGCGCGGGAGGTGTTGGAGGAGACGGGGTTGATCATCCGGTTGGGGCGGTTGATTGGGGTGTATTCGTCGCCGAATTTTTTGGTGACGTACAAGGATGGGAATAAGGCGCAGTTTGTATCTACCTGCATGGCGGGGGAAGTCATCGGTGGGGAGATGGGGTTGAGCGATGAGACGACGGAGGTGGGGTTTTTCGAGCCGTCGGAGTTGGCGGAGATGGATATTATGGAGACGCATGTGATCCGCATTGAGGACGCGTTGAAGGGGGAGGTGGGGGCGTTTGTGCGGTAGGTTTGATAGTTTGTTTGATGGTTGGTTCAGCCCGCCCGGCCATCAATGGCCGGGCTACCAAGCCACGCCCGTTCAAACGGGCTGAAAAGCCGGATTCATCCGGCGTAGTTGTGTAGCCGGGGGGTTCAGCCCCCGGCGAGGCCCGTTCATTATAACAACAAGGTATTTAATCGTCCCCGACAGGCGATGAATAGGAATTCATCGCCTGATAGACCAAACCCGTTGAAACGGGTTGAAATCCGAATCCGTTTCAACGGATTTTATGTACCAGACGCCGCCGAAATTTTCGGCATTCCTATTCGGCGGGATTGCGAGATGTTGCCGGGCGAGATTTTGCGCATCCCGCATCCTTCGACTGCGCTGGACACAAATTTTTTCGAGACCTTAGCAAATTACCGCTCCGCTCAGGATGCTTTCGTAAAACATCTATCTTTACATTTTTGACTTATGACCAATACCATATCCCATCCCCCCCTCCCCAAAAAATTCGGCTCTTACGGCGGGCAATTTGTCCCCGAAACGTTGATGCCCGCGCTCATTGAACTGGAACAGGCTTATCTCGAAATTCGCGATGATCTGGCATTTCAGGGTGAGTTTGAACACCTGCTAAAAACCTACGTCGGACGCCCAACGCCGCTGACGTTTGCTGCGCGTCTCACCGAACACCTCGGCGGGGCGAAGATTTATTTGAAGCGGGAAGACCTCGCCCATTCCGGCGCGCATAAGATCAACAATGCGCTCGGACAGGCGTTGCTGGCGAAGCGGATGAGCAAAAAGCGCATCATCGCGGAGACGGGGGCGGGTCAGCACGGGGTGGCGACGGCGACGGCGTGCGCGTTGTTGGGGCTGGAGTGTGTGGTATATATGGGCACGGTGGACATGGCGCGGCAACAGCCCAATGTCTTTCGGATGCGGTTGTTGGGGGCAGAGGTGTGCGGGGTGGAGAGTGGTTCCAAAACGCTGAAAGACGCCATCAACGAGGCGATTCGCGATTGGGTGACGAATGTCGAAAATACCTACTACCTGCTCGGTTCCGCGCTCGGGCCGCATCCGTACCCGACGATGGTGCGAGATTTTCAGTCCGTGATCGGCCGGGAGGCGCGGGGACAGATTTTGGAGGCGGAGAAACAGTTGCCGGACGCGGTGGTCGCGTGTGTGGGCGGGGGGTCGAATGCGATTGGGATTTTCCACGAATTTATTGGGGATGAGGCGGTGGATTTGATCGGCGTGGAGGCAGGGGGCGAGGGGATTGAGGGGGGCAAACACGCCGCGCGGTTCGCTGATCCCCGCGTGGGCAGGCCGGGAGTTCTGCACGGGACGTATACGTATGTGATGCAGGATGAAGACGGGCAGATCGCGCTCACGCACAGCATCAGCGCCGGGTTGGATTACGCCGCCGTTGGGCCGGAGCATACTCGCTTGCGGGAGTTGGAGCGGGCGTTTTACACGTACGCGACGGATGACGAGGCGTTGAACGCGTTTCAGACCTTGTGCCGATTGGAGGGGATTATTCCGGCGTTGGAATCATCGCACGCGGTGGCGGAGGCGATCAAACGCGCCCCCACCATGCCAAAAGACAGTGTTTTGATCGTCAATTTGTCGGGGAGGGGGGACAAGGATTTGGACACAGTGATTCAAGCTTTGCAATGAAACGTGAAACGTGATGCGTGAATTCTTAATGGGATTCACGCATCACGTTTCACGAAAGGATTGATTTTTATGTTAAAAACCGCTTTTTCCAGCCACCACCCCGCCTTCATGCCCTACTTCACCCTGGGCTATCCTGATTTTGAAACTTCGCTCGACATCGTCCAGGCTTGCGTGGAGGCTGGGGCGGATTTGATGGAACTCGGTGTACCGTTTTCTGATCCACTGGCGGACGGGCCGGTGATCCAGCACAGTACCCAGATCGCGCTCGAACGGGGGATGACCATGGCGCGGTGCCTGGACGGGGTGCGGGAGTTGCGCGCAAGGGGGATCACGATCCCGTTCATGTTGATGGGGTACATCAACCCGATCCTCGCGTACGGAACCGCGCGGTTTGTGCGGGACGCGGCGGACGCGGGAGCAAACGGGTTGATCATCCCGGATTTGACGCCGGAAGAGGCGGGGGAACTGGAAGGGTTGTGCAAGGAACACGGGTTGGCGGTGGTTTTTCTGCTGGCCCCCAACAGTCCCGAGGAACGCATCAAACTCGTGTGCGAGAAAACGACCGGGTTTGTGTATCTGGTGTCGGTGATGGGGGTGACTGGCGCGCGGGAAGGGGT
Organism: Anaerolineales bacterium; assembly: GCA_013359445.1. Lineage (GTDB taxonomy): Bacteria > Chloroflexota > Anaerolineae > Anaerolineales > JABWBV01 > JABWBV01. The sequence goes on from JABWBV010000405.1 coordinate 5,214, forward strand.
GGCCGCGGGGTTGCGGGAGTTTGTCGCGCGGGTACGGGCTTACGCGCGAGTTCCGGTCGCGGTCGGGTTCGGGATTTCTACGCCGGATCAGGCGGCCGCAGTCGGGGAGATTGCAGATGGGGTGATTGTGGGGTCGGCGCTGGTGAAGGTGGTAGATGAGGCGATGAGGGAGGGGAAAAATCCGGCTTTAGAAGCCAGGCATTTCGTTCGCCAGATGCGAGGGAATGGACGGAAATGAGTTAAATAAAAAGAGATGGACGATTGTCCATCTCTTTTTGATTCAGGTTACTTTTCAATCGAGAGCAGGTGATAACTAGGCACCCGCATGGCTGAGTCCACCCACCCTTTGAGGTAGGGTTTGATGAGGGTGTAGGAGGTGCTGTGGAAAATGGGGATCACGCCAAAATCCTGGAGCAGGAGGGCTTCGGCCTGTTGGTAGAGGCTGATGCGGCGGGCGGGGTCCAGTTCGGTGCGGGCTTCTTCGATGAGGGCGGTAAATTCGGGGTTATCGTAGTGAATGTAGTTGAACTGGCTATCCGGGTGGAAGAGAATGTCCAGGAAGTTTTCGGGGTCGGGGTAATCGGCGCACCAGCCGGAAGTGGTGATATGACCTTCGGCCGCGCGTAAAGCAGTGGATGAATCGTTGGGGTCCACATATTGGACGACAATTTCTACGTTCAGGGCTTCTTTCCACATATCAATCAGGGCGGTGGTAAAGGGGTCTTCCGAGTCGCCATACCCGGCTTCGAGAATGGTGATGATGGGAAGGTTCCCCGCGTAAGACGAGGCATCCAGGGCCGCGCGCGCCGCTTCGGGGTCGAAGGTCTGTGCGGGGAGGCTCTGATTGTAGCCAGGCATGGCAGGCGGCAGAACGGAATTGGCAATAATCGCCAGGTTTTCGCCGAACAGTTCGTTCATGCGGGCTTTGTCTACCGCCAGGGTAAAGGCTTCGCGTACTTTGGGATCATCGAACGGGGGGAGGGTATTGTTCAGTTGGATGTAAGACATGCACATGGTGGTTGTGACATGTAATTCGTCATTGAGCGGGTCGGAGGAGTCGTCGCGAATGGCTTTGGCATCGGATGAACCCAGGTAGGCAATGTCAATCTCGCCCGCCTGATAGAAACTCACATCAGTTCCGGCGCGGTACAGCAGGTAAACGACATAGGGGATTTTGGCCGGGTTATAGTAGGCATCGTTTCGGATCAGGATGATGGCGTCTTCCTCGCGGATTTCTTGTACCCGATAGGGCCCGCTGGCATTCGGGTTAAACATCCAATCCTGCGGGTCAGCTTCAACATTTGCCTGATCCACCACAAAGGAGGTGGGGTAGGTCAATTTGGCGAGGAAGTAAGGTTTGGGGCCATCGAGGGTCACTTCCAGGGTACGTTCATCAATCACTTTTATGCCAGCGATCTCATCGGCTTCTCCATTGAATTTTTCTTTCAGGCCGAGAATATCGCCCATATAGGTTTCCACCGTGGAAGAGTCCGTCTCCGGG
>JABWBV010000406.1 GCA_013359445.1 Anaerolineales bacterium
GGTCTCGGTGTAGGGTTTTTCTCCATGTGCGTCGGCGAGGAAAACGGAGAGGGTATGGGTGATGGGACGAATTTCATCCCAGGTCAGGGTGTGAATGGGGAGACGGAAATGCGCGCCCATACCCGCGCGGACGACTTTGGGCGCGTAGGGGTCGGCGGTTTCGGGGGGGAGGAGGAGGGCTTCCACCCCGGCAGACGCGGCGGTGCGGAGGATGGTGCCGAGGTTGCCGGGGTCGCGCACCCGGTCGAGGATCAGGAGGAAGGTAGGGGCGGCTGGGAGTGGGCGGGGTTGGATGGGAAGGACGGCGAGGAGGCCCTGAGGGGTTTGGGTGTCGCTGGCGGCTTGCATGACCGTGTCACTGACGGGGATAGGAGCCACGCCCTGGGCGCGGAACCCCGCGAGGAGCGTTTCGCCGCGCGGCCCCACGTCGGGGGTGTGGATGATCGTCTGGGGGATGATCCCCGCGGCGAGGGCTTCTTCCACCAGACGAACGCCTTCCACGATAAATTGACCCGCTTCGCGTCGCGCACGGGGGCGAGTTTGCAGGTCGCGAATGTGTTGGATGGTGGGGTTTTTGGGAGAGGTCAGCACAGAATGAGTAAAGACGAGTAAGGAGTTACTTTGGGGGAAAATAATCGAGGAAGGCTTGTTGGAAGGCGGTGAGGGTGGGGGCGGAGGGTTTATTCTCTTGAACAACGCAAGTAGGATGCCCTTATTATACTTAAAAAGTAACTGCTCAGGCTTAGAGAGAAAACGCTCTGAAAAAAGGATGAGTGGGGGATAGCCATTCCCCACTCATCCTTTTTTTCGGAACTATCTTCTCTTGACTGAACGATTACTAAAAACAAAACAGGGCAGGTTGTTCAACCTGCCCTGTTCGGAAATGTGAGGGAGTGTGTTTATCGAGCGGCGTTGACGACAGCGGTAAAGGCTTCGGGATCGCGCACAGCCAGGTCAGCCAACATCTTGCGATTGAGGCTGATTTCGGCTTTTTTGAGGGCGCTGATCAAGCGGCTGTAGGTGGTGCCATTGCGCCGGGCGGCCGCGTTGATGCGGCTGATCCACAACGCGCGCAGTTCGCGTTTGCGAGTGCGGCGGTCGCGGTAGGAATACCAGAGGCTTTTCAGCATTGCCTCGTTGGCGCGCCGGATAAGTTTCGACCGGGTGCCAAATTGGCCTTTGGTAAGCTTTAAAATTTTCTTGTGCCGACGGTGGCGAGTAAAACCAGTTTTTACACGAGCCATGAGAGACCTCCTGCAAACCCCTGGGCGTCAGACAAATCTTTTCGGGAAGTGTCTTGTTGCAAACACCCAACGGTCGCAACTGTGGGGCCATGTGACCCCAGGTTGAATGTTATTAGGTACGGGGCTAGGGTTTTGCTTTGTATTTTTTGAGATACGGCGCTAAACGGTGGACTCTTTTGATGATCCCAGTGCCCTTCACTTCGAGCATTTCGGAGAAGAGGGCTTTGTTCCGTTTGGCGGTATTTCGACGCAAGTGGCCTTTGCCAATTTTGGTCCGCACCAGTTTGCCCGACCCGGTCACGCGAAATCGCTTGACCGTAGCCTTATGGGTTTTGAGTTTAATTTTTCCGGTTGGTTGTTTTCTAGGCACGACAAACACTCCTTTTACACAAAAGTCCGCGGATCAGGGGGATCCGCGGCGTTTTCTACTTGGAAATTAGGCGGGGTTATTTTTTCTTCCCTTTATCGGGAGCGAGTACCATGAGCATCGTTCGGCCTTCAATGGAGGGCGCATGCTCAATCATGGAGACATCAGACAATTCTTCCGCGATTTCTTTCAGATCTTCGAGCGCGATTTCAGGGTAGTGAATTTCACGCCCGCGGAACCGAATCCGAACTTTGACCTTTTTCCCTTCTTCCAGCCACTTGCGGGCATCCCGTACTTTGAAACTCCGGTGATGGCCTGTGGTTTTGGGGCGTAACCGAATCTCTTTGATTTCGATTTTTGTTTGTGCTTTACGAGCTTCGCGTTCTTTTTTGGTTCGTTCGTAAAGGAATTTCCCGAAATCTAAAATACGGCAAACAGGTGGGTTCGCGTTCGGGGCAACTTCGACCAGATCAAGTTCAGATTCTTGGGCCAAACGGCGAGCCTCTTCGATGGAGACGACGCCGATGTTTTGGTTGTCAGCCGTAATTAAACGGACTTCTTTGACACGGATCTGGTTGTTGATGCGGTAACTTTCAGCAATATCAGTTGAATCTTTTCTGCTCTCCAAGCGGTAGTTTACTCCTTGATCAGTTAAACACTCCAAAGATTGGTTTATGAAAAATAGGGGGTTAAAAATAACCCGACTTCAAGCGCGCCGCATAATACCATTAATTATAAGAAACCGTCAACAAAATGTATGCTCGAACCTCATTGAGCTAGGGTTTCTGGGGGTTATCCCCGACGGTTGGGTTCTCTGTTCTCGTTTTTTTTGATTTCTTTTTCGAGGCTTTTTTTCCTTCCTCTTCCCCCATGCGAGGAATACGCCGCGCGGCAAGCGCCAGGGGCAAGGCCCCGCCCACCCCAGAGAGTAGAACCCCAACAAAAAGCGCCACGCTATATCCGGCAATTTGCGGTAGGCGAAAGGTTTCCGCCAGGATGGGTAAGCCGATAAACACCCCTCCTGCCAACCCCACAAATACAAACGTCAAGAGCGAGCCGATACACCCTGCCGTGCCCCCACTGACCTCGCTCGGGTTTGTCCAGTCAAACCGCGCCCCCCAAATGCCAAATGCCAACGTGAGCGCCGCCATCCCGGCAACGATGATCAGTTCTGCGATGATTTGGTAGGCCAATAAAAACAAGGGGGTGGCACGCAGAAACGAGGCGACCAACAAATACACCACCCCGAAAAAGCTAGGTGGGATTAAGGCCAACGTATATTTTGCCAAAATGAGATGGGCGGGACGTACAGGAGAAGTCTTTAATATCCACCATTGCTGACCTTCTAGACTAAACCCGCCAAACCCGAACCGCATCACAAACATCATGGCCATAAAAATGCCAATGCCCAAACCGCTGTTGCTAAAGAAGGTTTGTGCGGAAGCGGGAATGTTTTCATCTTCGCGGAAGATCGAAATTGTCCAAATCACGGCAAGGACAATCGGAAAGATCAAATTCGACAGGTTGCGAATGTCCCGCCGATAGAGACGCGCATCTTTGAGTATGATGGCCCATGCGGGTGGGGGAAACAGGTTCGCGATCCAGACGCCCAGCCCGGGCCGGGGTTGGGCCGTTGCCCCGGAGAGGGTTGCCGTATCCCGCGCGGGGGCCGCTTTCCGTTTGCTGGATTTGGTCCCGAGTTGTACCCGCGACCAGCCGGTGAAGTACATGCGTTCGGCAAACGTCAGGGTAACGACAAACAACCCCGCCGTCACAACCAGCGTAAGTCCGGTGAACCCCAGGCCCAATGCCCACTGCCCCTGTCCGACAGCGCTCAGCCCCAGGCCCGGCCAGGCGAGCGGGTTCCAGGGGGATGCCATGCGTTGAAGGGTGTTTGCCACCCCGACCAATTGCTCTGTGGGGATTTCGACATTGTCGAAACGGCCTGCTAATTGCCCGCTTTGAGAGCAGATAAACGCGGTTAGCCCACCCACCAGCCCGAGGACTTCCGCCGCCCGCCGGGGGTTGACTACGCGGACGACGAGCATGACCAAGATTGAACTCAGCCCCGCCCCAAGGGTGACGAGGAGCGAGAGAATGATCGGGACAAGAAGGTAGTAAAAAAAGTTGTAATCTTGTGCCAGGCCTAAGCCGATCAAAGCCGGACCACTGATGAGCGCCAGCAGGAGCAGGTTTGGAAGAATGGCCTGGATAAGTTTGCTCAAGAAAACGGAGCGGGCAGGGAGGGGGGCGGTGAGTAGAAATTCCATATCCCCGGAGAGATATAACCCTTGCAACAGCACCCCGAAGTTGGCAAACAGGCCCACGACAAAAGCGCCGATGCTGAACAATACGGGTAACTGAACAAGCATCTCCCCAAAATTCAGATTGAGGCCTGCGGCTTCAAGTTCTCGCAAGATGCGCGGGTTTGTGAGGAACTGCAAGAGACCCCAACTAAAAAAGATGATGATCCCGGCAAAGGTGAGCAGACCCAGGAAGGCCACCCCATACCCGATTTTTTGGCCTAAGGAACGATGTTTAAACGTATTCCACGCCAGACGGGCGCGGAGACGGAGAAGTTTTAGAATAGAGGCAAACATGGGAAAAATTTCTTACGTTACGATGCGGCTTGCCCCACTTACGCCAGAACCTCGGTGATCTCTGCGTATTCTGTGCCGCCAGTGAGTTGGAGGAAGATGTCTTCGAGGGTACGTGAGGCCAGGCCATCGCCTGCGCGTAGGTCTGCCATGGTGCCGACGGCGACGAGTTCTCCGTGGGCGATGATGCCGATGCGGTCGCACATGCGTTCGGCGATTTCGAGGATGTGGGTGGAGAGGATGATGGTGACGCCGCGATCTGCTAATTGGCGCAGGATGTCTTTGATCAGCCGTGCGCTTTTGGGGTCGAGGCCAACGGTGGGTTCATCGAGGATGAGCAGGGTGGGGTCGTGGATGAGGGCTCCCGCGAGGGCGGTTTTTTGTTTCATCCCGTGGGAGAAGGAGTCGATCAGGTCGTTGGCGTTGTTTTCCAGGCCAAACAGGCGAAGCAGTTCGGCGGCGCGGCGGACCGCGCGGTCCCGGGGGATTTCGTACAGGTCGGCGATGAAGGCGAGAAATTCGTTGGCGGTCAGTTTTTCGTATAACAACGGCGTGTCTGGCACAAAGCCAAGCAGTTTTTTGGCGTCGAGGGGGTGGGTGCGGAGGTCATACCCGCCGAGTTTGACCTGCCCGCTGGTAGGTTGGAGGAGGCCAACGATCATTTTGAAGGTGGTGGTTTTGCCCGCCCCGTTTGGTCCCAGCAAACCGAAAATTTCGCCGCGTGGCACGCTCAGGGACAGGTTTTGAACGGCAGGGAATGTGCCGTAATTTTTGTTGAGGGCAATTAATTCAAGGAGAGGGGGTGTGGACATAGTGTTTCAAGTATACACGGGAAATGCAGGAAATAGATTTTTCGCACACTTTGTTTACGTGGATTTCCTGGGCGAGGTTATGTGGGATACCTGGCGGTGAAAATACGTGCGCGTAAATGCGTGCGCGTAAATGCGGTAGAATTTTATACCCTATTTTGGGACGATTTGATGAGCCAAAAAAATCCCCCCCTTTTACCGTCAACTTGCCCTGAATGTGGCGCGCCTCAGGTCGCGGGGATGAATTGTTGGGAGATGCTCGGCGCGCTCATCGCATGGGAAACGTTTGATCCCAAACTGTCTGCTGAACATTTTTTGACCGTGGCCGCTTACAACTTGCAACACCCGGCACAATTTACGGACGAAGTTATGGTTGGTCTTCGAGAAGCGGTGGTGGATTATTTGGATCATGGTGTTTCCCCCCACTTCTTGCGACAACGTGCCGCCCGCGCGTATGAAGGCAAAAGGCGTGTGCTCAAGCCGGAAGCGGAACGCCATCCGGTTTTGCGCGCCTGGCCGTTGACTATTGCCAGCGTTTACTTGCCCGATCAACCGGAAGGGGCGGCGGAGCGGGTGAGGTTGTGGGGCGAGGCAATTCGGCGCACCTTCAACGCGTGAGCGACGGACAAACAGGCCTTCAGACGTACACCAGACACCCCCGCGCCTCTAAGTCCTGAATCCAGGTGGGCAGGGTGTCTAGTGGGAGCCAGCGCAAATCGAGCCGTTCCAGGTTTGGTAGGGCGGCAAGGTTGTCGGGGAGCGTGCGAAGGCGGTTGGCGCGAAGGTCCAGGTAGCGGAGATGAGAGAGGGTACAGAGGTTGGGCAAGTGGGTGAGCGAGTTGTTGCGTAAATCCAGGGATGTGAGGGCGGTCATTTCCGAGAGGGTGTCGGGCAGGGTGGTCAGGGCATTGTTTGCAAGACTCAGACGCATCAGGTTTTTGAGGGGTCCAAGCGACGCGGGGAGGTGTGTGAGGGCATTGTTTTTGAGGTGAAGTTCTTTGAGATGGTTCAACTGTCCGAGGGTGTCTGGTAGCGAGGTGAGAAGATTGTTGTAAAGGCGCAGTTCCACCAGGGCAGAGAGGTTGCCGAGCGTTTCAGGGAGGGTTGTCAGGCGGTTATCAGTGGCGTTGAGGTAACGAAGGCGAGGAAGGTTGCCCAACGTCTCGGGGAGTTCCGTCAATTGGCTATCGCTGGCGTAAAGGATTTCGAGGTGGGGTAAATTGCCCAAAGACGCGGGGAGTTCGCCCAGCCGATTGTGGCCCAGATCGAGCGTGTGCAGGTGCGAAAGGTTTCCCAGCGTTTCGGGGAGGTGGGTCAACACGTTGTTATGCAGGTAGAGATGCGTCAGGTTGTGTAATTTTCCGATGGCGGGAGGCAGGGTGGTCAGGTGATTTTCGCCCAGGTTGAGCCGTTGCAGGTGGCTGTGATGCCAGAGGCGTTCGGGCAGGGTGGCAAGATTTTGACGAGACCAGTCCAGGGTGGTTGAGAAGGTGTCCATAAGCCGAGATTATATAGGAAAACCAAACGGCGTCCCTGCAAAGGGACGCCGTTTGGGATAGAGAAAGAGGAGAATGCTTATTTACTGATGTTACGCACGGACTCGGTGCGACGCAGGTGCGACACGCACTTGACCCAAGAGAAAAGCCGGGATTAAGATTTCGCCTCTTTCCCTAAAATTGCAAGATTTCGCCTCTTTCCCTAAAATTGCCTGAAGTGCGTCGCACCTTGCGTAACATGAGTTATTTAATCAGAATGGGCATGTACGTCCCATATGGATAAATGATAAACGTCGCGGCGTTGGACACCCCCCCACCGGGGCCGGGGTTGACGACCGTGATCGCCCCCGCACCGGCGAACGCACCATCGTAGGCGTTCAGGGTGATCACCAATTCGGTTTCACTGATGAATTTGGTGGGGCGGTTTTGCCCGTTCCATTGGGCCTGCACACCAGGGATGAAGTTTTCGCCAAAGATGTGGACTTCATTTTGGCGGCTGGTGGTGCCCTGGGCGATCACGTACCATTCGCGAATGAGGTGGATGGTCGGGACCGGATTCTGCCCGGGGGTGGCAACATCGAACGTGATGGCGTTGGAGGTGCCCCCGCCGGGTCCGGCATTCACGACCGTGATCACGACCGGGCCAGGGGTGAGCAGGTCTTCCGCCGTGACGGTGATTTGTAGTTGCTGGCTGTTGACGTAGGTTTTGGAGCGAGAGACCCCATTCCACAAGACATCGGAGCCGTTGACAAAGTTAAAGCCCAGAATACTCATGGTGAAGCCATCTCCGCCCGCCTCTGTGCCGCCAGGGGTGACAGACGCGATGGAGGGGATGGGATTTTGCCCGGCACTGGTGACCGTGAAGGGCAGGGCGTTAACCGAGAGGCCGCCCCCTGGCCCGGGGTTGGTCACGTCCACGTTCAGCGTGCCGTTGGAGGCGAAATCACTCGCGTAGAGGGTGACTTGCAACTCGCCCGGATGGATGAAACTGGTGGGACGTTCGTTCCCGTCCACGCGGGCGACTGAGCCCACGACAAAGTTCTCGCCTTGCAGGGTGACGATGATCCCGCCGCTCCCCGTTTGGGCGGAGGCAGGCAACATCGTCGCCAGGGTGGGGATGGGGTTGGCGATGGTGAGCAGTTGGACCGCGCCATCGGTGTATGAGGTTACATACACCGACGTGCCATCAGGACTCAGGCCAATTTCCCGTGCCCCATCGAGGGTCAGGCTACCGTCATCGTAGAGGGCCTGAATCTGAGTCAAGGCCCCTGTGGAGAGGTCGCGTGTAAAGACAGAGAGCGCATCCGAGAAGAACCCGGAAACGTAAACGTACCGCCCGTCCGGGCTGACTTTGACGCTGGTAGCCCCGTTTAGCCCTTCGGCTTCGATGCCTTCAATCTCTACAGGGGTGTCCCCATTCGGGGTGTCCCCATTTGGGGCGTCCCCGTTGGAGTTTAAGGGGGTTTCGTGGGTGCCGTCGGTGGAGGGAGCGGTTTTGTCGCCCACGCCTTCTTCCGGGAAGCGGGATTCTTCGGGCGCGGCACCGGTTTCTGTGGCCGTTACCAGGGTGTTCCAGAGGTA
>JABWBV010000407.1 GCA_013359445.1 Anaerolineales bacterium
GCCACATGTACGTAAAGGCGGTGCTGGGAATGATGCTGGGAAGGAAAAAGAGCGCTCGGGCAGTGTTTTTGAGGACCAGTTTTTTGTTGCTCAACAGCGCCGCGATGAAGATGGAACCCCCGGTTTGCAGGGGAATGATGATGAAGGCGAGGGAAAGTGTCCGATAGAATACCAGCCAGGTGGTTGGGTCTTTGAGAACATCAAAATAATTTTTTAAGCCGACAAACTGATAAGCTTTCGGCTCAAGAAGGTACATATCCAGGAATGAAAGCACCATTGTGGCAACGATGGGGACAAGTTTGAAAAGCACTAACCCGATCAACCACGGGGAAATAAACAATAGCCCCCAATAGCGCGATTCCCCGAAGGTGCGGTAAGGTTGGTTGCGTCTTTCTCGGACAACAAGTGCAGGGGCGATGGTCTTCTTCTCTCTGATGGATTCCATATTTTTCCTAGTTTCAAGGGATATAGGATTTTACCCCTCTCCACCCTTTTTTCGGACATCTTTCCCGCCAATCCTGGTAGAACCGAGTTATTTCAACACTTCAAACGAAGTCACCGACCAACCCCAATCCTCATCCACAATTTCAGGATCGTTGAACGAAATATTTTCGGGGTAGAAATAGGTAGGGGCAAAGGAAACCGTCAAAAAATCGGGATCGGCTGTTTCTGACATGGCGCGGGCTTTGGCAAATAAGCCGGGGACGGTGAAATCTTCGGCCACGAAATCCTGCACTTCACATTCTCCCATCTCAAACGGCGCGGGGACGCATCGCCCCGATTGTGCAGTGACCACGCCCTCTTCCACGGTGATTTGTTGGTATTGCGCGTGCCAGATGCTGTTGACAACAAGGACTTCAATCGTGTAGCTGGTGATGTTTTGATTCTGCCATTTACGTTCGGCGGTGTCGAGGGGGGCTATTGTGCAAGCCGAAAGGGTGAAGATAACCCACAAAAGAATCAGGGAGGGAGGGACTTTGCGTGACATAAGGTTTATGAATGTAAGGTTTTCCCGGTATACAAATAATAATTGATCGCTTCAGACCAGGCGTGGATAAACTGGCGATATCCATGTTCGGTAAACCCTTCGACAAAGGTATTGCCTGTTTCACTCAAGGCGGTGTACACATATTCTATCGTTGCCAGGGTTTTGGCCGTTTGTTCGTCGGCCTCACAATGAATGCGAATTCTGCCAATTTTGATACCCGGCTCTATACGCTGATACTCGATCCGATACGCGGCAGGTTCATACCGAACCATAATCCAGATGGCTTCCACCTGTCCATGATCTTGCGCCGTGGTGGTGAAGATCATGTTTTCTTCCGTTTCCGCGTCGGGGAATACGGGCATAAAATCCCACCCTTCCGCCCAATTTTTTTCGCCCTCAGGCGTAAAAAGATGGAAGACGTTGTCGGGGGTTTCGTTGAGTTGAATGGTGTGGGAATATCCCATGCGTTTGGCACGAAAAATTGTCATGATCTATTTGGGGAATTGTTGACGCCAATCGTGGCGCAACAAGCCATAAAACTCGGTGTCCGAAACTTCGTCGCCCACGATCCAGCGCTCGCGCATGTAGCCTTCTTTTTGAAAGCCCAACCGTTGCAGGGTTTTGGCAGAGGCGGCGTTGCGCGGATCAATATCCGCTTCCAGGCGATTCAGGTTCAGTTCTTCAAAGGCGTACTGCACCCAGCGTTGTAACGCCTCGTGCATGTACCCCTGCCCCCAATACGGACGCCCCAGCGCGTAGCCGATCTCCGCGCGGCGGCATTGGCGGTTGATCTCGAACAAAGTACAGGTTCCCATCAGCGCGTGATCGGCGGTGCGTTCGAGACCGAGTTGGAGGTAATCGCCCGCTTCGTACCCTTCGCGGGTGTTGCGAATCATTTTTTCGGCCCGGGCGAGGTCTGTCCACGGGGGCGAACTCCAGTACCGCATCACTTCGGGGTGGGAGAAGATGGCGAACAACGCCGTCCGGTCAGGTTCCGCGAGGAGGCGGATCGTCAATCGGGGGGTGGAGAGGGGGAGGGAGGGGAAGGGATTCATGTCAAAGTATGTTGTAAGCCAATTTCTTGCAAGTAGCCGAAGATGCCTGTAGGGTTTAGGGAGAACTTTTTCAAGGCGGTGAGATAGATCTTTGAAAAGCCAACAAATAGACCATATCCAAGCAACACTCCTGTCCCGTTGAGAATCACATCATTGATGTCTATCGTGCGAAATGCACTTTTGAACAGGAGACTCAGGGTCAATTGTGTGCCTTCCAGCGTCAACCCCGTGAGCACGGCGATCCAAAAAATCCGCCTGGGCTTGAAACGCGCCAGTAACGGAATCCCAAACCCAAAGGGAACCGTGAGGAGGAGATTGCCATAAATATTTTCAAGGCAAAAGCGGAGATTGGATAAAGTGCAGGTGCCAAAATTAAAAGGGATGAGATTAATGCTGGGAGAAAAAGGATAGTAAACCAAATCTTCTGTCGTTGCAATATGAATGGGGAAGACGATGATCTGTACCACCCCAAGCAGATAAAGCCAAAATGCAGAAAAACAAAAAAGGTACGAAATACTTTTTCCCTGACGGTGCAAAATGGCGAGGAGTACGACGAGCAAAACCAACCCCATTCCAAGATGAAAAGGCGTGAAGTCAATCAGCATACTGGCCTGTATAAATTATAGGATGCCAAGCCGGGAAAGCTCCGCCCGAAGTTGCTCCGGCGACTGAAAGTGAATGGTCCCAAACCCCAACGCTTGCGCCGCCCGGACATTCGTGAGCGAGTCGTCTATAAACAGACAATCTTCCGCTGGAACACCTGCTTTTTCCAGCAACAACTGGTAAATCTTCGGGTCGGGCTTGATCAGCTTGACCTCCCCGGAAAGCACAATGCCGTCGAACCACTCAAAAAATTCGTACTGGGGGCGAATCAAGTAATGGGTTTCGGCGGACCAATTGCTGAGGGCGTAGAGGGGGTAGCCCCGCGCTTTCAACTGCGTCAGAATGTCCACCGTGCCGGGGATCGCCCCCCCAATCGAGGCGGGCCACCGCTCGTGATAGGCCCGGATCAAATCCGCGTGGTGCGGAAACTGTTGGGAGTGGAGGGTGACCGCTTCCGCAAACGGACGCCCCCGGTCTTGCTCCAGATTCCACCCGGAAAAATCAATCTCCCGGAAAAACGCTTCCATCGCCTGCGGGCTGTCGAAAAATTGGCGATACAGATACCAGGGATTCCAATCGAGCAGGACACCCCCAAAGTCAAACACCAGGACGGGCAATTTGGAGGTCAACATACGGGGGCTTCCGTCTCCGATGTCGCCTTCAACATTGCTTCGACGATCCCAAAATCAATCTTCGCCGGGTTGGCATAGCGAATACAGCCCTTCCCCACGCTGGATTTTGGAAACAAATCCCGGTAAACGTTCATCACATCCGTCCGCAGAATGTAGAGGGAGATATTGTTTTTCTGGCTGTTAAAGCCGACTTCGACGGTTCCGTTCCGGCTGTAACCGGGCATCCCGTACATCATGCCTTCTTCAAAGCCCGGAAGATGTTGCAAACAAAGGGCGCGCAACCGTTCAATGGCGGCGCGGCGGTCTTCGGGCACTTCCAGAAGATAAGCGTCAACTGTGGGGGCAGTACTTTGCATGTCAAAAACTCCTAAAATTCGAGGTAGCTTAGCCCCTTGTGGGCGTGCCCTGGTGGGCGTGCGGGGACAAGCCCCTAGGCTACAGATAAACCGCAAACGCCTCAAAATCAACCTCAACAAACGGCAGACCCGCCTCAATCCGCGCCTTGCGTCCGCGCATAAAATTGGCAATCCACCAGTCATCAATGTTTTCCACATCAAAATCCCGGAAAACCACCGCGTACAACTCCAACTCCCGCAACTTCAAAAAATGCGGGATTTCCCTCAACCACCTCGGATCGAGCGCGTATTCTTCCCGGTAGCCGCGCAAAAAATGAGACATAAAATCCGCCGTAAACGCCTCCATCGTCGGAAAGCCCAACTCCTCTGCATCAAAAGCGATATAAAACAACACAATCGCAAGATCGCTCACAAACCAGCTATACGCGCAATCATCAAAGTCATACAGCGTCAGCGTCCCGTCCGTGTCCATCATAAAATTATTTTGGTGTGCGTCCTGGTGAATCAGCCCGTAAGACCGGTCATCTTTGGGCAGGGTGACAAGATATTCGTACAACTCCCGATATTTTTCGTGGGCGATGACCTCCGACGCAGGCAAATACCGCTCGACAAACTGATTCTCGACATCATCCCACTCCGGGCGCTTCCACGCGGCCACCGGCGGAAGATACCCGACCGCGAGGGCGTGCATCTTCCCGATCAGCCTACCATACCCCACAAACTTCTCCGGACTCCACCCCACCTCCCACGGTTTCTGGCCCCGCGCCTTCACAAACGCCGTCGCAAAAAACTGCCCCCCCAGCCCATCGTCCATCGCCTCGACCAGATTCCCCCCCACCGAAAGCACCGCCCGCGCCACCGACACCCCGCCCCGCGCCAGATGATTGATCCAATCCACCTCCCCCCAAATCAACGCCTCCGCCTTCCGCAGACTGTGCCCAATCCGCAAAATAAACTCCCCCTCCCCCTGCCGAAACGCATAAATAAAACTCTCAAACGCGTCCAGCGCCTGAATGTGATCGGGTGCAATGCTATACCGGCGCATCGCCTCCTGTAAGATCGCATCGTTAAAACGGGAAATAATTTGCTGTTCCATCTTCACCTCGAAATCAACACAATCGCCAACAAACACACTGCCACCCCCACCCACTGCCCGCGGGACACCTTTTCCTTCAAAAGCACCGCCGACAACAGCACCGTCGTCGCCGGAAACAACGACGCCAGCACCACCACCACATCCAACCGGGCATATTGCTGGGCCAGCAAATAAAAGATATTCCCTCCCGCGTCCAGCACCCCGGCGAGCAGACCGATGGGACTGGAATTCAGTTTGGGGAACGGCAACCGGTAGAACCGCACAATCCCCATCGAAATCAGAAACGCGGTCGTGCGGGCGATCACGAGCGGGGTGAACACTTTTCCAGCTTCCACCTGCGCGATCAGAATGAAATACCCCCCAAACCCCACCCCCGCCAGACACGCCAACAAAAATCCGGGGCGGGAAAACGGGTGCGCTTTCGTTTCACCCTGGGAGACCAACCAAATGCCCACAAACGCCAACGCGAACCCCACCAACTTGAGCGGCGCGGGCAGTCCCAACGTCAGGGCACTGAACCCGACCGGCAACGCCGCCCCGATCACCGCCGAAACGGGTGCCACGCGGGCGGCATCATCCTTTGACAGGGCACGGTACAACGCCGCCAACCCTACCATCCCCCACGCCCCCGCCAGAATCGCCCACCCCACACTCTTCCACGCTGGAAACGCCTCCCCCCAGATCAGCGCGCAAACCACCAGCAACCCAATCCCCGAAAAAGTGGACAGGGCGAGGACATGATAGGGATTGCTCTTGCGCGTGGCAAACCCACCGCTAAAATCCCCGCTCCCCCACACGAAGGCGGAAGTCAGAGCAAAGAAAAGGCCGAGGAAACTGTTGGGCATGAAGTAAATCTGAAAGAAGGAAGTGGGTTGTATTCTACAAGATTTTTGCAAACGAGTCAGGACTCGTTTTAAATCCTTCCCTGACTCGATTCGAATCGAGTCCTGACTCGTTTTAAATCCTTCACCGACTCGTTGGGGAAGTAGACGTGTCTAGCTCGCGTAGTAGACGTGTCTACTATGGAGAGGAGACGTGTCTACTCTAGTAGGTAGACGTGTCTACTTTGGCAGGTAGACGTTTTCATCTTCATTTGTCTGAAGTTTGGGGGTATGCACGAACCGGCGAGTTTTGAGCGGTTTCTCGCCAAAGTTGACCAACAAACATAGTTGATAATTGCCCTGGTGCAGGTAAAGCAAACACTGTTCCACATCTTCGGGCTTGATCTGGCTGGCGGCTTTCGTTTCCATGATCAATTGTTCGTGGTCATCCCAAATGAGAAAATCCACCCGTCGTCTGGTGACGACAATGCCATCATAAGCGATGGGGATTTCAACTTCTCTCTGCCAAGATAGCCCCTGCTTACTCAGCGCAATCTCTAAAGCACGTTGGTAATCCACTTCCATACAGTGGACACCCATTTGGCGTTGCACGTCCTGACACGCGCCGATGGTGCGGAAGGATAGAGAGCCGAAGTTGTAGCCTTTGCGGGAGGGGGGAGGGGACATGGGGCGATCTCAAGGGGAAAGGATTAGCACGCAGAACATTGGAACGCGGAATTCGCGAAAGATCACGAAAGGCATGGAATCCTTTCGCGGGGTTCGCGTGGTTTCGTGGAGTTCGTGGTCCAAAGGTTCTCGTTTGGCGAGGAATTATAAATGGGAATGTTTATTTGCAACACGAGGAGGTTTGGAACGCGGAATTCGCGAAAGATCACGAAAGGTGCGGAATCCTTTCGCGGGGTTCGCGTGGTTTCGTGAGGTTCGTGGTCCAAAGGTTCTCGGTTGGCGAGGAAGTTTGGAACGCGGAATTCGCGAAAGATCACGAAAGGTGCGAAACCCCTTCGCGGGGTTCACGTGGTTTCGTGAGGTTCGTGGTTCAAAGGTTCTCGGTTGGCGAGGAAGTTTGGAACGCGGAATTCGCGAAAAGTCACGAAAAGCACGAAATCCTTTCG
>JABWBV010000408.1 GCA_013359445.1 Anaerolineales bacterium
CATCGTCCTCTCCCAGATCACCTTCGACGACCCGCTCACGCAAACTCGACTGCTGACCCTCGACCGATGCATGGCTGAGATCGCCGCTGGCCCGGAATGGCGACACTTCCCCTACGAAAGCATCGGCGCGTTCATCGAAGCCAAATGGTGTACCGGGTCACACGCCGCGCCCGATTGCCAGATCACCGCTGGCAACCAGCATCAACGGGACCAGCATGTGCTGAATCTTTACACGCTCCATTATGGGGAGGATGTCTTGAACGCGTTCGGGCTGGGGGTGCACGCCCGATGGGTTCCCCCGCAGACCGGCCCGCAAACCGCGTGGGCCGCGGCGTTTTCCTTCTCCGAAGGCGGGCGCACGGTGGTTGGGGAAGGGTTTTCCGTGTCGTTCCTGGAGTACGGCTCCGCGGTAGAACCCATCCATGAACTGCATTTCGGCATGAATAACGACTATAAAATCGGGGAAACGACGCTGACTTACCCCGCCCAACTCCCCCAACGGGATGAACTCGCCCTGTACATCGCCTCGCCGGAAAGTTTACTGTCCCAGGGGCAGATCGTGCTGACTGGCCTCGCGGAAACCGTGCAAGCCGCCCTCGACGCCCACACCATCACCACTTGCGAATATGGCCCCTACAACAATGATGGCATCCCACCTGCGTGCACCCTGCGCCCCCTAACGGCAGAGGAGGAGCAAGCGGCAAAGACCGAGGCCGAGCAGTTTTTTGCCAACCAGCAAGCGGTGTTGGCGGAGAATTATGAGGGGATGTTTGCCGCGTTGGAGAAGGCGTTTCCGTTTCAAACCTGTTGGGCGGAAGAGTGAAACAACTTTTTATGGGATATAATGCACCCCAATCCGCGTAACCCACACAACTAAATTCCAATCATCCAGGGGACTCCATTCCCCTCTTCTCCCCCTCCCATGCAAACCCTCCGCATCAACTCCTCCCGCCTCCAAAAAGACTTCGACGAACTCGCCCAAATCGGCACCACCGGCGACGGCGGGGTCAATCGCCCCACCTTTAGCGAGAGCCATCTCGCCGCCCGCGCCTGGTTCCGTGCACGAACCCTTGCCGACGGCCTGGAATTCCGCCAGGACGCCGCGGGCAATCACAGTGCCATTCTCCGCACCCCCCAGCCCGACGCCAAAACCTTGCTCCTCGGCTCCCACCTCGACTCTGTCCCCAACGGTGGGCGGTTCGACGGCGCGCTCGGCGTACTGGCCGCGCTGGAAGTCCTCCGCACGGTGAAAGAGGCGGGGCTTGACCTGCCCGTCCATCTCGAAGCGATTGATTTCACCGATGAGGAAGGCACGTTGATCGGGCTGATGGGGAGTCAAGCCCTGATCGGGAAACTGTCCCCCGCGGAACTCGCCAAACCGCGCGGGGGGCGCGCCCCGTTCGAGGAGGGCCTGACCCGCGCGGGGTTGGATGAAGCCGTCATCCCCACCGCCGCGCGTTCCCGCGAATCCCTCGTCGCCTTCCTCGAAATCCACATCGAACAAGGGCCGCGTCTCCAAACGAGCAAATGTGACATCGGCATCGTCACCAACATCGTCGGCATCAACGCCAACAAACTCACCTTCACGGGCCGCGCCGACCACGCCGGAACCACCCCGATGGACGCCCGCCGCGACGCCGGGCTGGGCGCGGCCACCCTCATGCTCCGCGCCCGCGAAGAAGTGATGCGGGACTTTCAAAACTGTGTGATCAACTTCGGGCAAATTTCTTTCTCCCCCGGCGCATACAATATCGTCCCCGAACGGGCGGAACTGGCGATGGAATACCGCGCCCCCTCGCAACTTGAACTCGAAATGCTCAAATCCCGGCTGATTGACATCGCCCAACAGACCGCGCAACAACTCAATTTGAAACTGGAAAGCGAAGAAAGTGGCTGTGTCCGCGCGACCCCCTGCTCCCTCAAAGTGCAAGACGCCTTCACCGCCGCGTGCAATACCCTGAACCTCCGCGCCACCCGTCTCACCTCCGGCGCTGGACACGACACCATGTCCCTCGCCCAGATCTGCCCTGCGGGGATGATCTTTATCCCCTCGACGGGCGGAAGCCACAACCCCGGCGAGTTTGCCCGGTGGGAGGATTGTGTAAACGGAGCAAATGTGTTGTTGCAGGCGGCGTTGGAATTAGCGAAGTAATCCCACCAAAATACTCCCCCCCAACCCCAACACAATCAAATTTCCCAACACCACCGCCCCCCGCTGAAAACCGGGGGGCAAACTTTTGTGCGCCACACTGCCCACCACCGCGAGCAGAGTCTGCCAGGACAGCGACGACACCCCCGCCCCAGCAATAAACCACCCAATCGCCCCCCACGAATCTAACGCCCCAATATTTCGTCCGATGATATAGGCGGCGAAGTAGATCACCGTCAAGGGGTTAATCAACGTCAGGGCCAAAAACTGCGCGTAGGTTCGCAATGGGTTACATGCTTCTATTTTTTGGGGGGTTGATTCTTTTGCTTCATTTTTCCGCAAACTCCCCCTTAATCCCCATCCGGCCAGGCCAAACAAGACAAGTGCACTGACCACTTTGAGAGGAACCTCAATGGGTTCGAGTAAGCGCACCAAGGTGGCGCCTGCAAAGGCCGCGAGAATCGCATACAAAAAATCTGCCGATGCCGCGCCCGCCCCAGCCATAAACCCGGTGCGAAACCCGCACCGAATACCTGTTTGAATAATTAGCACGGCAATCGCGCCCACCGGAATCGCGATGCCATACCCTGCAAGAAGACCTTCATAAAATGGATTCATGGTTTTTTTTAGTTCGTTGGTAACTACTCAGCCACGACAAAGATTAGCCTGAGCTGTTATGTTCGTTGGTTGGTTTGTTCGTTAGCAGATAAGCCACCTAACCAACGAACAAACCACGCAACTACTTCCCCCACCTCGGTTGCCAGTCGGAAATCGTGCTGTTGGTCAGCCGCGTCAGCCCGGTGCCATCGGGGTGGATGATATAAATTTCGTTGTTCCCGTCCCGGAACGAGGTGAACGCGATCCAGTTCCCATCTGGGGACCAACTCGGGCCGAGGTTGTCGCCCCCGTCGGTGAGTTGGACGAGGCCTGTGCCGTCGATATTGATCACGTAGATATTGTGATCGCCAAACGGCCCCGCGTAAAAGGCCAACCGCGTCCCGTCCGGGGACCAGGTACTGCGCCCGCCCATGTCCGGCAAATCGGTCACCTGCCGCACGTCCGAGCCGTTGTATTCCATCACGAACAGTTGCCGCGCCCCCTCGCGGGAGGAGGCGAACGCGATCAGCGTCCCGTCCGGCGACCAGGTGGGGTCAATGTCATCGTACGGGCCATCGGTGAGCGGGTGGGGGTTGTTGCCGTTCGCTTTCATCACCCAGATGTGTTGCTGGCCGCCCGTGTCGTTGGTGAAAACGATTTTTTCCATCGTGGGGTCATATTCCGGGGCGTACAATCCGCCGATGCCGCTGGTCAGGCGTTCGAGGCCCTCGCCATTGGTCTCGATCCGGTAGATTTCGTAGGTGCCTGAACGGCGAGAGGCGAAAAGGATGGTTTTTCCGTCGGGGGAGAGGGAGGCGTAAAAGGAGGTGGCCTCGAAATCGGTCAGTTGTTTGCGGCCACTGCCATCGGCGTTGAGGATGCAAATTTGGTCAATCTGTTCGACGAAGCAGGTGAAGACAATTTTGCCAAACGGGGGTGGGGCGTCGCCAAAACTGGGCGTTGGGGTGGGGATCAGCGTCCCCTCGAGGATGGGGGTGAGGATGGGCTGGATGGTCGCGGTGGGGAAATCTACCCGCGGGGGTGTGGAGGTAAATGCTACCGTTGGGATTTCTGCCAGTTCGACCGGGGTAGCGGTTGGAAACGGGTCCGGCGGATTCTGCCAGATCAAATAAAACCCGCCGATCAGCGCGCAAATCCCGATCATGCCGCAACCGACTCCGCCCAGAAGCACTTTATCGAAGGTGGTGAGAATTTTTGGAGTAACCAAGATAAAATAAATGACTTTTTAGACTTTTTACGGATGATGAGATTATAACGAATCCTGCCAACCTGTGCGAAAATTAAGGTAAGATAACCGCAACAACCTGTGTCAAACCAACAAACCAACAAACCAACCAACAAACCAACCAGCAAATCAACCAACAAACAATGACCACTCTCCACCACATAAACCAAGACGTTTTTCCCACCGAAGTTTTACAAGCCAACAAACCTGTCCTCGTCGATTTTGGCGCGGTCTGGTGTAGCCCGTGCAAAATGCTCGACCCTGTCGTCGAACAACTCGCCGGAGAATGGGGGGACAAAGTCAAAGTTGTCAAAATTGACGTAGACCACAACCCCGATATCGCCATGCAATACCAGGTGATGGGCGTCCCCACCCTGATCCTCTTTGTCAACGGCCAGCCCCGCGAACGCATGAGCGGGTTTAAACCTAAAAAGCAGGTGCAGGCCAAATTTGAGCCACATCTCAATTAGTTCCTCATTCGTAAAATTCGGACAATTCTTAAGCGACTGTTCCCCCCGTGTCATTCCGAGCACCACGAGGAATCCCTGATACGATCATCAAATCATCCTCCCCAATAGAATGAAAGCGCTCCTGTGTCCCAGGGATTTCTCCCGTTGGTCGAAATGACACATAAGTTTAAGGACTTCAAAAAAAACAGGCGACGGAAATGTCGCCTGTTTTTTTATCGTTCGTTTTTCGACGTGTAAAAAACTACGCCGGAACCACATAAGCCGCCACCGCGGCCTTCAAAGCCTCCACCCGATTCGTCTGTTCCCAGGGCAGGTCCAGGTCATCCCGGCCAAAGTGCCCGTACGCGGCGGTTTTCCGGTAGATCGGACGGCGCAGATCGAGGTCACGGATGATCGCACCAGGGCGCAGGTCAAACACCTGGCTGATCACGGTGGCAATTTCCTCATCGGGAAGGGCACCGGTGCCAAACGTCTCGACGTTGATGCTCAACGGATGGGCAACCCCAATCGCATACGCCACCTGAATCTCGCACCGTTCGGCCAGCCCCGCGGCGACCACATTCTTCGCCGCCCAGCGCGCCGCATACGCCGCCGAACGATCCACCTTCGTCGGGTCCTTACCACTAAACGCGCCCCCGCCATGCCGCCCCATTCCCCCATAAGTATCCACAATGATCTTCCGCCCGGTCAGCCCGGCATCGCCCATCGGCCCGCCGATGACAAACCGCCCGGTGGGGTTGACAAAAATTTTGATATCCTCGTCCACCATCCCCGCGGGCAAAACCGGCTTAATCACATGCTCGATGATCGCCTCGCGAATCGCTTCCTGGGTTAACTCTGGGGCATGTTGGGTGCTGACCAGCACAGTATCCACCCGTTTGGGTTTGCCAAAGCTGTACTCAATCGTCACCTGGGCCTTCCCATCGGGTCGGAGCCAGGGCAGGGTGCCATCTTTCCGCACTTCGCTCAAGCGGCGGGTCAATTTGTGGGAGAGAAAAATTGGCATGGGGAACAAGGTTTCGGTCTCGTTACACGCATACCCAAACATCATCCCCTGATCGCCCGCGCCTACCGCTTCGATCTCCGCTTCGGTCATGTCGCCGGATTTCGCTTCCAACGCCTTATCCACACCCATGGCAATGTCACCGGACTGTTGGGCAATGGCAACCAACACGCCGCAGGTATTCGCATCGAACCCTTTGACACTGTCGTCATAGCCAATCTCACGGATAACCTGCCGGGCCAATTCATCATAGTTGATTTTCGCGCGGGTGGTAATTTCACCGAGGAGCGCGACAAACCCCGTTTTGGTCGCGGTTTCACACGCCACGCGGGAGAACGGATCCTGCTCAAAACAGGCGTCCAACACCGCATCGCTGATCTGGTCGCACATCTTGTCCGGGTGACCTTCCGTCACGGACTCGGATGTAAAAAACAACCGGGGGGAACTCATAAAAGTTGTACTCATGCAACTGCCTCCAATAGCAAAAGTTTTGAAACCGAGCTTTCCGAAATTTAGCACACCACAGGTTTTGTTGCCCAAAAACATCGGAATGCTGGTCACGATTCAATAAAAAAACGCCCTCTCGGTAGGAAAGGGCGCAAAAAATAACACTTATCAAAAGTGGCGTTCCATCTACCAGATTCTTTATCTGCCGGAATTGGCACCTGATCGGACAATCTTTTAATCCCCTGAATTGCCAGACTGGTTGCCGAGGTTTCGTAGGGCCGGTCCCTCCACCTCTCTGGATGGGCGAGCCAAAAAGGCTCTAAGTTATCAATGGGCAATCTTACCATGTGGGGGATCGCATGTCAATTATGGATAAAATCTCACCGCCTGGCACACGGGACATCTGCCCTCCCTGTCCCAAAAGATTGGGGACAAATGTCAACCCCAAAAGTATACAAATCTGCATGTTCTTAACCATTGCCCCTCAGTAAACTACGCCGTAATTACTCACCAAGAGTAGGAGGTTTCGAAAAAAAAGGGATGCAAGGGGGGATGTACATGCCCCCTTGCATCCCTTTTTTTTCGAGTTCCACCCCATAAGTGTGAGTAATTCCATTACACCTATTCGCTTAACAAAAAGTAACCCCATGCTCAAACCTTCTTCCCCTCTTGGCATTCTCCTGACCAACACCGGTTCCCCCGCCGCCCCCACCCCAGAGGCGTTACGTCCCTACCTGCACCAATTTCTTTCCGACCAACGCGTGGTG
>JABWBV010000409.1 GCA_013359445.1 Anaerolineales bacterium
GAGAAAAGGAGCAGGGGAGAAGATAGGAAGCTCTTTTTCTTCCGGGTTCTTTTTCTCTTTTTCTCCTTCTCCCCTTTTCTCTATTTCCCCTTTCCCTTCTAAAATCTCCTCATACAACTGCCGGGTTTCTTCGAGGGGCGCGACGCCAAGTTCTTCTTCGAGGATACGGACGCATTCGCGATATTGGCGGAGGGCGGCGGCGCGTTGGTGGGTGTGGGCGTAGAGGCGCATGAGGGTGCGGTGGGCGGGTTCGTGGAGGGGGTCGAGGGCGAGCCAGGCGCGGGCGTGTTCGAGGGCGGGGGGGAGGTCACCCTGCGCGGTCAGGAGGGGAATCAGGCGTTCGAGGGTGGTGGCGTACAGGCGGCGAAGGCGGTCGGTTTCGAAGAATTGCCATTCGTCGAAGGCGGGGGCATCGCGCAAGGTGAAGCCGGTCATGAAGTCGCCTTTGTAGAGAGCGGCGGCTTTTTGAAGGGCATCGAGTTCGGGGTGGGTGGCGGCCTGTTCAAAGGCGCGGGCGTCCACCCACAGGGAAAAATCTGGGTGGAGGGCGAGGGTATCGCGGGTGGCGAGGAGGGCGTTTTCCCCGAGGGCGTGGTTGAGGGGGGTGAGGGTGCGGCGGAGGGCGGCGCGGGCGCGGGACTGGTCGAGTTCCGGCCAGAAGAGCGCGGCGAGGGTGTCCCGCTGAAAGGGGTGATCGTGCAGGGCGAGGTAGGCGAGGAGGGCGAGGGCTTTGCGGGTGTCGAATGCGAGGATGTGGCCTTCGTCGGTTTGGAGGGTGGGGGAACCGAGGAGGAGGAGGTGCATAATTGTCAATTGTAAATCGTCAATTGTGAATTATTAATGGTGTGCGTTGAGTTTACCAGTGAACGGGTCAACCGAGCAACCGATCAACCACTCAACTGATCAACCAAATTTCCGATCAACGAACTTCGTAACGCTTTTCGTAACGGTTGGGAGACGGGGGATTTGTAGAATGGGGAAAAGTAGACAGGTAAACAAAGTATACAAGTACACAAGTTCCCGTTGTAATCCGTATCTACCTGTTTACAAGTGTACCTGTATACCCATATTCTGGAGGCTGTTATGAAGAAAGTTTTGAAATGGATCGGTATCGTTTTAGGGGGCCTGGTGGGGTTAGTGGTGATTGCGGCGGCAATCGGGTATTTCTCGGGCAAATCGAAATTGACGAAAGTTTATGAATACGCGCCCGAAAATATCCCTGTCCCCTCTGGCAGTGAGGCCGTTGCACAAGGACAATATTTGGTCGAACACTGGATGTTGTGCGCGGATTGTCATGGGAAAGATTTGGGCGGTGGCGAGTTCGTCAACGATCCAATGTTGGGGGTGATCCCTGCCCCTAACCTGACCAGTGGACAAGGTGGCATCGGAAGCAGTTATACCGATGCGGATTGGATACGCGCCTTACGACACGGGATCCGCCCAAATGGCGAGGTGCTGGTTATCATGCCTGCAGAGGCCTATACACTGGTGGATGCAGATGAATTGGGTGCGATGATCGCATATTTGAAAACGCTACCGCCAGTGGATCGCGAAATCGAAACACGGCAACTGACCCCAGTGGCTTTCATTATGATGGGGCTTGGCATCATCCCAGAGACAGATTTGCTCCCTGCCAGCAAAATCAATCACGACGATGTGCCCCTTGTTGCCCCTGATCGTGGTGTGACAGTGGACTATGGCGAATACCGTGCCCTGTCGTGTAAAGGTTGCCACGCCGAAAATTTTGCCGGGTTCCCACCCGATCCCAACTTTGGCTCGGAGGCTGTCCCCAATCTCACCCCGGGCGGTGAACTGGCTGGCTGGACAGAGGCGGATTTCATCACAACCCTGCAAACTGGCGTAACGCCGGGCGGACATGAGCTTGATCCGCTGGCCATGCCCTGGCCTGGGATTGGAACTGCGGATGAGGACGAATTGCAGGCTTTGTGGCTGTATCTCCGTTCCCTTCCTGCCCTGCCAAATAACGAGTAAGGTATCAGGTTTTTCGGTATTGGGTGTCAGGTCATTTTTTCTTGACACCCAATACCGATGCGCTTGACCTCTCCACTAAGTGAACATCCAGAAATTACTTCCTCTTGTCGGATTGCCAAATCCGGCAGGGTGGGATTTGGCAATCCCCACCGAGCAAAAGGGGAAGTTATTTTTAGACGATTACTAAGAGGTAAAAGTATGATGACTGAAACACAACAAAACTCAAAAATAGGTGATGCGGCCGTAGATGGCCTGTTGGCCGGTTTGGGGGCCGGGGTAGTGATGGGGGTGTATTTGCTGGTCACCGGGATTTTTGCAGGGGAGGCGATGGGGACGATTTTAGGGCGGTTTGCGCCTGGTGGGGAGGCGACGCCCTTGACGGGCGTTTTGTCCCATCTGGCAGTCTCTGCAATTTATGGGGCGATGTTTGGGGTGATGGCCAATGTTTTACGAAAGCGCGTCCCGATCTGGGCGGCGGGGTTGGTATTTGGGCTAGGATTATTTATGATCGCACAGTACGCGCTCTTGCCGGGGACAGGTTCGGCTTTGCTGGAGGTGTCGCCGGTCCATTTTGGGATCGCACATGGTTTGTATGGGGGGATGTTGGGGTGGCAGGTGGGGAGGAGGGGGTGAAGTTTGGGACGATTCCATTCTCAGACAACTCCGTAACGCTTTTCGGAACGCCTGGGAGACGCAGCACCGATAAAATGAGTTTATAACAAGGATAATAACGACTTAATGAAATATTCCCCAACTCCATCTCCACCCCATCCGGCTATCCGCTGGCTCGCCCTTGCAAGTTGGGTACTCATCGCCCTCGCCTACTTGACCTTCTTCGTTCTCGACCTGCGCCTGGATTATACGCAAACCTTAGTCCCATGCAGTGGCGCTGAGTGCAATTACATCGCCGTTTCCCAGGCGGAATTTGATGCACTGGAAAACATGGGGCTGTCTCCCCGGTTTTATGCCCTCATGCTCAACGGGGGGACGGTGCTGGGCGTGACAGCCTGCTGGCTCCTTGCACTTGCGATTCTCTGGCGGCAAGGCAACACCCGGATAGGTTGGATAGTCTCCATTGTGCTCGCAATTATCCCTATCAATATGATCGCTGATGCAGATAATGTCGCGGCTTTTTATCCGGATTTGCAACTTCCAGTCACGATTCTTTCGAGTGTCGGAACCATCATATTATTTGGCTTCCTTTACCTTTTTCCGAATGGGCGCTTTTATCCGCGTTGGGCTTTTATCCCGCTCATCCTTTCCGTTATTGTTTTGGAAGTCTTTGACCTGTTATTTTCAGGAGATTTACTTAGCCCAGCGTGGGTAGACGCTATTTTGGCCCCAATGGTAATGGTCATCGTATTCTTCCCCGGCGTTCTCCAATTATTCCGATACCGACGCCACTCGACCCCAACCGAACGCCAGCAGACCAAGTGGCTCCTTCTCGGCATTCTCCTGCTCATTGCCGGTTTTCCGGTCTGGTTCACTTTTTTTGGCGGCGTAGTTGAATTTACGCCCGGACAGCCGCGGTTGTTCGCTTCGCTTGGGGGTTGGTTGACCAACATGCTTTTCGTCGTGGCATTGCCGGTCACGATGGCAATTGCCATTTCACGCTACCGGCTCTGGGAAATCGACCTGGTCGTCCGCCGGACCCTGCAATACGGCCTGTTGACCGGCTTGCTGGCTTTGATCTACTTCAGCGGGGTCATCACCCTCCAGGCGGGGTTCCGCACCCTGACCGGGCAAACGAACTCCCCCATTATCACCGTCCTGTCCACCCTCGCCATCGCCGCCCTGTTCAACCCCCTCCGCCGCCGCGTACAGGATTTCATTGACCGTCGTTTCTACCGCAAAAAGTACAACGCAGAGTTGGCCCTGGCCAATTTCGCCGCCATTGCGCGCGATGAGGTGGAGTTGGACAAACTGACAACGGCATTGTTGGGAGTGGTGCAGGAGACCATGCAACCGGAAAGCGTTTCCCTTTGGATCAAAGATTTCGACACCAAGACGCCAAGACGCTAAGGTATAGAAAAAGAGCGAATCAGTACATCGCATTAATAATCCCCTCCACAAAACCAATCAACCAATCACCAATCACCAATCACCGATCAACCAGTCAACCAACCACCATCACCCCCAATAAACGATCTCTAAACGGCAAATCTGTATGATGGTAACATGAACCACCCAAAAAGCCCCTCCCCCACCACCCTCCGCCCGCCCTGGGTTCACCTGGCCCGCGCGAGTTGGCTGTTGTATGCTTCAGCCTGCCTGGCATTGTTTGTGCTTGGAACCCTCAGCATCTCCAGCGAACCGCTCCCCAGTTGTGCCGCCCCCGACAACTGCCCCGCTTCCACCCAAATGACCCGTGAAGATATGGAAATCGCGGCAGACATGGGGTTGCCTTTCATGTTCCCCTTCATGCTCGCCACCTCCCTAACTGCCCGACTGAGCCTCGCGTTGGTTGGCCTACTCCTCTTCTGGCGCAGGTCCGATGATTGGGTCGCGATGTTCATCGCCGGGGCGTTGATGTCCGTCCTGCTGGAAGGCATACAAGGGCTGGATGAATCCCTCCACTTCTTTCAAGGCGCCATCTTTGGGGTTGGTACAGCCCTGTTCCTGCCTATTCCGTTCATCTTCCCCACCGGGAAGTTCGAGCCGGGGTGGATGCGCTGGCCTGTGATCGCTGTTACCATTCCCTATGTCATCCTCGTGACATTTTTTTTAGAAGTGGTGGAATATGCCACCTTTACGGGCATTCTAACCCTGCTGTGGATCGGAGGCTCTGTCTATGCGATGCCCTACCGGTATTTCAAAGTCTCCGGCCCGGCAGAACGCCAGCAAATCAAATGGGTCTTGATCGGGTTGATCTCGACATTCATCACCAGCATTTACTATGTCACCGTCGCTAACCTATACCCCATCAGCGAGCCTTCGGAAGCGCGCATCATTGCAATGTTGATCAACGGCCCCCTTTACGTGGGAGGCTACGGATTTTTCGCCTTCTCGTTCCTGTTTGCCATCACACGCTACCGATTGTGGGATATTGACATCCTGATCCGCCGCACCTTGCAATATTCCCTGCTAACCGGGTTACTCGCCCTGACCTATTTCGGAAGCGTGATCCTGCTTCAAACGGGGTTCCGTACCCTGACCGGGCAAACGAACTCTCCCATCATCACCGTCCTGTCCACACTGGGGATCGCCGCCCTGTTCACCCCCCTCCGCAACCGTGTGCAGGATTTCATTGACCGCCGTTTTTACCGCAAAAAGTATAATGCCGAACAAGCCCTGGCCCAGTTCGCCGCCATCGCGCGCGATGAGGTGGATATGGATAAGTTAACCGCCGCCCTGCTTGGGGTGGTTCAGGAAACGGTTCAACCGGAGAAAATCACTTTGTGGTTGAAACCAACCACAAAGTGAGGCATTTTTAATGTCTAGAGAACCTACCAGTGACTCTCGTCCGATGGTATCTCGAAACCTGATCAAATGGGCACGCGTAGGATGGATCGTGGTGGTGAGCATTACCCTTGTTTTGTCCATTTGGGGCTTCTCCAACTGGCAAAATGAAGAGCTACCTCACTGCACAGTTCTAGGAGCAGAGTGTCCATTTTTTGTCGTCAGTCGAGAAGATGTTCAGTTGGCACAAGAAATGGGTCTGCCAACCGCTCTAACCTTACTCCTAACCGGCACCCTTCCATTTATCCTCGTCCGGGTTTGCTATTTGCTACTCAGCTTTTTGCTTTTTTGGCGCAGACCAGATGATTGGGTCGCATGGATGTTCTCGTTTTCATTGGTTGGGGCGGTCTTGGAACAACTCGTGGAGTATACGGGGATGTTGAAACCCCTCGCCCTGATTCTCTTGGGGGTGTCGGGAGGCGCATATATTTTACTGCCTTTCGTTTTCCCCAACGGGCGCTTTGAGCCGCCCTGGACACGTTGGATTGTCATTCCGCTCGCCGTCATTTCCGTGGCT
Source organism: Anaerolineales bacterium (assembly GCA_013359445.1). GTDB lineage: Bacteria > Chloroflexota > Anaerolineae > Anaerolineales > JABWBV01 > JABWBV01. The sequence goes on from JABWBV010000409.1 coordinate 5,969, forward strand.
TTCCCCGAAGGTTCTGTACGAAACTTCAATCTGAATATCAGCCTGTGGTCGGTGGTTGCGCCCCTGGGTATCTATGCCCTCGTTTACCGTTACCGGCGCGTTTCCACCGCTACGGAACGCCAACAGACTCGGTGGGCTGTGATGGGAATGCTTGTGGGTTTTGTGACCTTATTACTCACCATTGGCATTGGAAGTTTTTATCCTGCGGCGCGCCCCGCTTATGGACGGGTTATCTTCTTGCTGGTGAACGGAATCCTTTACCCTGGTTCGGGGGTTGTACTGCTCGCGTTTTTTACCATTGCCATCGTACGTTACCGACTGTGGGACATTGACATCCTGATTCGTCGTACCCTGCAATATTCCCTCCTGACCGGGTTACTCGCCCTGACGTATTTCGGAAGCGTCATCCTGCTTCAAACGGGGTTCCGCGCCCTGACCGGGCAAACGAACTCCCCCATCATCACCGTCCTGTCCACACTGGGGATCGCTGGCCTTTTCACCCCCCTCCGCAACCGGGTGCAGGAGTTCATTGACCGGCGTTTTTACCGCAAAAAGTATAATGCCGAACAAGCCCTCGCGAAGTTTGCCGCCATCGCGCGCGATGAGGTGGATATGGATAAGTTAACCGCCGCCCTGCTTGAGGTGGTGCAAGAGACGATGCAACCAGAAAAAACCCTCATCTGGCTCGTCAACACGAAGGAGCGTT
>JABWBV010000008.1 GCA_013359445.1 Anaerolineales bacterium
GACCTGTTTGGACGGGTACTGGCTATATCCCAACACAGATAGCCTGGCAAAGGTTTTCCTCACCACGGAGGGAAAAGGCGCCGTCGCGGCTTACTCCCCCACAGGGTTGGGCGTAGCCACCGGCCACGATGAACTCCAGCGTGGCTTTTTTGACGCGTTGTTTCTCGATGGAGAATGGGAACTGGGTGAATCTGCCCTTCAGGCTAAGACGCGTTTGTTCACGTCCCTGAGCAACTATGACTTGCTCCATACCTTCACCATCTTTGGCGACCCGGCCATTCACTTCTCGACACCTTATGAAGTCAATCTGACGCCCTCCTCAGACGCCCAGGCCGCGCCCATTGGAGAAACGGTTACCTACACCCTGGACCTCTCCAACCCCGGCTTGGTGACCGATACCTACTCAGTCGTTTTGTCCGGCAATTCCTGGAACGCCGCCATTGCCGCGCCTGTCATTGGCCCTCTAGGCCCGGGCGCGAGCACCTCCTTCACTGTGACAGTGGACATTCCCCCCTCTGCCCTGGGCAACCAGACGGATCAACTCACCGTAAAAGCGATCTCGCAACAGGCCATTCACCAAACTGCTTCCAGCACCTTGTGGACCACAGCCCTTACAGAAGGTCTGTTGCTGACTCCCTTTGCCCAAACGGGGATCGGCGCGCCCGGAGCTTCGCTCACGTACACCTTTTCCCTTACCAACACCTCCATTGTCGCAGATGTCTTCACCCTTACGCTGACTGGAAATTTTTGGGCCACGAATCTGTCTGCCGCCAGTGTCCCGTTAGGCCCGGGCGAAAGTGCGGACTTTCAAGCGGTCGTGCAAATCCCGGAGACGGCGTTAGGTAATGATGTTGATCAGGTTTCTGTGTCCGCACAATCGAGCAATACTCCGGCGAACGCGGCGCTTGCAACCGCCCAAACGACAGCACAGACGGGCGGCTTTGCCCTCTCCCCTGCACAAACCAGTTTGCAGGGGCATCCTGGTGAGACGGTTTTTTATAACTTGCAAATCCAAAACCTGCTCAACACAGCTGAGTTTTATACCGTTGCGCTGTCCGGTCAGGTCTGGCCCTCCTCCGCCTCGGTGACGGTTGGCCCGGCGAACCCTGGTGAAGTTGTCAATTTTCTGGTTTCGGTCACCCTGCCGGGGTCGGTCACAGAGGGGATGAGCGACACGGTTGGGGTAACGGTCAGTATGTTGGATGATCCCACTGTTCAGGCGTCCAGCGTTTTGACGACCGTCGCGTTAGCCCCTCCGCCACCGGATGGGTATTGGATGTATCTGCCCGTCATTGTACGCCCCTGACATGCCCTCCTATCAAGACCTCGCTTTAGAAATTGCCGCGCAAGCCTCCACCCTCCGTTTGCGGATTAACGGCACCAGTATGGCCCCCCTCATGCAGGATGGCGAATCGGTGATCGTTGAACCCACCCCGTTTGAGCGGCTTCAGCGGGGAGATGTCATCGCGTTTCGCCACTCACGGCAGACCATCACGCACCGGATCATTGCCCTTGAACCGAGTGGCGTGCTTACGCTGGGCGACAACCTCCGTAAACTAGACCCTCCCGTTCCCTCAGATATGATCTTAGGGCGGGTCGTTGCGCTGGAAAAAAATGGGCGTGCCTACCCCCTCTCGACCGGGGGGTGGCCGCTTGTCCATCGGACCCTGGCAGGGTTAGGTGGGCGAATGGTTGCCCCACATGCTTCGAAGTGGATTTCCCGCGCGTATCGCCTCCTCTTTTGGTTTGTGCGGAAATCTGCCCGAACCTTGTATCTTTTCTAAATTGTGAATATGCACACCTTAACGACCGTTCCACATCCCCATCCTGAAATTATTGCGCGGCGGCTGGAAAAAGAAGCCGTCTTGGTTATGCCAGTGAAAGGAAAAATTAAAGTACTGAACGATGTTGGCGCACGTGTCTGGGAACTCATCGATGGCAGGCGCACGGTGGGTGAAATCATTACCCTGATCGCCCAGGAATATGAGATCAGCACGGACATCGTCTCCCCAGACATCCACACCTTTTTGACGCAACTGGCAGACCGTGGCATGATTACCTTCGCATAGCCCAACAAACCCGTTGGACTTTCAGTGGTGTCTCCGCGCTTTTGATATGCTTGCACGACGTTCCCCCACGCGTTCCCCAACGCAATTTTTCCGCCTGGTTGGGCTGATACTCCTCCTGGCAATTGGGTTGGCTCTGCCTGGTTCGGCGCGCGCCTCAGTAACCCTGGTGAGTTATGACGTGATCCAGGAAGATGCCTGGGCCAGACTCGACTGGGAAACCGCCAGCGAATTGGATAACGCGGGTTTTTTCATCCTTCGCAACACGACCGGGGGCACGCAACCTCAAAATTACACCATGATTCCGGTCACAGATGTCGTTACAGGGGTTACGGATACTTACATCGCCCCCCGCGGCAATCTCATCGGCGCGCTCTATGCTTTTTACGATCAAAATGTCACGCCCGGCACAGAGTACTTCTACCTCCTCCAGGCAGTCGATTCCAATAATCAATCGGAATATTTTGGTCCGGAAAGTGTCCTCATCACTGGCGAAGGCTCGCCCTCTGCCACCCCCACTTCGACCAACACGCTCACCCCTACGTTTACCCCGTCCCTCACAGTTTCTGCCCCAGTGACCACCACCGTCACCGTCACCCCAACCCCAACGCGGACGCCCACGCGGACCTTGACCCCTACCCCCACGCGCACCACAACCCCTGTTCCTACTTTTCCCCCTTTTAACACTGTCACCCCCACGCTCACCCAAACCCCCACCCCGGGGCCTTCCTTTACCCCGACCCTTGTTCCCACCGTAACTCTCTCACCCACCATCACGCCCTCGCCAAGTGTCACCATGCACCCACTGGACCTGACCCTCACCGCCGTGATAGGACAAATTACCCCGCTCCCCACCTACACTCCGCCCAACCCTACCCGCACTCCCTTCCCAACCTGGACGCCCACCCTCACCCCCTCTGCCATCCCACTTACCCCTGGGTTTTTTGATGGAGTCAGTTCAACGGGGTTGTTGGGGCTAATTTTTGCCGGGGGATTGACCGTCGCGGGAGGGGGGTTCCTCACCTTTTTCCTTTTGTATCTCCGTAAAAAATAATTTTCCTATGTCCCAACGTAGCCCCTTTCTCCCCCTCATCAAAAAATTCGGATGGGTGGCCGCTTTACTTGTCATCCTTCTGGTCGTGGCCCTTATTTTTCTCTTCCGCCCCAAAAATTCAGCCCTCCCCGATTCATCATCAAATAACAATACCGAGTATGTTCCCACCAGTACCGCCGCTTTTGACGGCTCCCTTCGCGTCACCGTCCGTGAACCGGGCATTTACGCCCTGCCCTGGCCGGAACTAGCGCGCCTGGGTTTCGCAGACGCGCCCCCCGCGCAACTTCGCCTGTTCAATCTTGGCGAACCCCAACCTCTCTGGTTTTCCGGCACTGGCGATGACCTCACCCTCTATTTCTACGGACACCTGCTCGAAACCCCCTACACCGCCGAAAATGTCTACATCCTCACCACCCACCCAGCCCCCCTTTCCGCTGAACTCACCCTCACCGCCGCTCAACCCCCCGTATTTAATTCGTCCCACCAGCATTTTGAAGAAAACCTCATCTACCTTCCCAGAGCCGAAGCCGAACACACCTGGTACTGGAAAAACTTCACCGCCCCCAAAACAGAACCCATCGAATTCACCCTCGACCATTTCGCTCCGGGCGAAGCGACCCTGCGCGTCGCCCTCTTTGCCAACACCGAAGCCACCAACTTAGACCCAGATCATCATCTCCGCCTCCTGCTCAACGACACCCTCCTCGTCGATGAAACCTGGGACGGGCGCGGCGGTCACCTGATCGAACAAACCTTCCCAACCGAAACCCTGCGTGCAGGTAAAAACACCCTCACCCTCGAACTCCCCGGCGATACAGGAGCCATCGTGGAAACCTTGCTCCTCGACTGGATTGAACTGACCTACCCGAACCCGCTGATTGCAGAAAATGCTCGCGTCGGCTTCCGTGGAACGGGCGAAGTGCTCACCCTGACAGGTTTCGACACCCCTCCCTTCCTCTTTGACCTGGCCCTCGCGGGGGATGGTTCCCCCGTCGAAATCACACCCTCCGACAGTCTTCAGATTCCCACCATCTCCGATCATTTTTACCAGGCCGTTGGCCCCACAGGTTTCCTCACCCCCCTTGCGTTTTCCCCCGCGCAACTTACCCCCGCCCTCCGCACCGCCCAAGCCGATTACCTTGCCATTGGCCCTCCTGATTTACTCGAAGCCCTCCAACCCCTCCTCGATCATCGTACCGCCCAGGGCCTCACCACCTTAGCCGTCCCCGTCTACGCCATTTACGATCAGTTTGGGGGCGGCCTCGCCCACCCGGACGCGATCCGTAAATTTTTGCAATATGCCGCACAAACCTGGGCAACCCCGCCTCGCTATGTAGTTTTAGTTGGGGATAGCACTTACGATCCTCGGGGGTATCAAACCTCCCCGCAACTTAACCGGGTCCCCACGTTTTTTCGGTTCACCTTCTTTGGCGGCGAAACCGCCAGTGACGTGGCCTTCGCCCAATTGGACGACGATCATTACCCAGACCTCATCGTAGGACGAATTCCCGCGCGCACCGCTGACCAGGTCGCGATCCTCGTTCAAAAGACTCTCGCATACGAACAAAATCCCCCCTCCGTCGGCCAACGGATCCTCGCCATCGCCGACGGCCAAGAAGCCTCGTTCGCCACCGATGCCGAGACCTTTCTCGGGAATTTCCCCACCACCTACACGCCCGTTTTGCTGACCCCGCCCAAAGGGGACACCGCCGCCGCGGGGCAAATCACGGACAAACTCAATGAAGGCGTCCTGTTTATGTCCTATTTCGGGCACGGCAGTATCACCATGTTGGGCAAAGACCGTATTTTTTCAGTGGAAGATGGTTTAGCTTTGGAAAATGGCGCACAATTGCCCATCATGATCAACATCACCTGCCTGGCCGGACTCTTTACACACCCCGAAGTAGATTCTCTGACCGAAGTGATGCTCTGGAACCCCAACGGGGGGGCCGTAGCCGCACTCTCTGCCACCAGCCTCACCGTCCCTTCCGATCAGGCCTTTTTGACCCAAGCCTTTGTCGATGCCCTGGCGCAAAACCCGGACGCCACCCTGGGCGAACTGTTCCTGACCGCTCAGCGCCTCCTCCCGATTGAAAGTGAAGGGGTGCGGGAAGTGATGGATACGTTTCTCTTGTTCGGCGACCCGGCCTTGAACCTGCCGTAGCATCCCCTTTCACCCTTTTTTCGGGGAGTTTCCTCTTTCGACCTGGTTACCCCCTCCTATTTTCGATAACCGCCCAAAAAGAATCATCTTTGCGAAAGTGAAGCCGAAAAGCAGGCACCTGGGCGATCAGCTTCTGGCATCGTGTAAGTAATTCCACCGCACAACGGGCATCCGTAGAAATAACGGGCACGTTTGCTACAATTTCCGCCAAGGTGTGGCCCGGTGAGGCGTTTTCCAAATAAACATCCTGATCTTGAACCAGCCCAAGCATCTGGACAAGGGGGGCAGAAAAATTCCCCGAGGGAATCACCTGTGTGGGGTTATAAAAAGGAGTGCCGTAAACCACCCACCCACCTGGCTCCGGGCGGAGCAAAACGAGATCATCATTCATCACCGCCCGTTCCCCGGAAAGACGCGCAATCGTGGTTTTGCCTGCGCCAGAATGTCCGAAGAAGAGGTACCCTTCCCCCCCCCGCAAAATCCCTGCCGCGTGAAAGAGTAAGCCCTCTGTCCGAAAGGCTTGTATAGCACACGCCACACGCAAAAAATAGTCCGTTTCTTCGATAAAAAAATTGGGACCGGGACGCACCCACCCGGTTTTTTGGGCAAAATCCAGTTCGCCTTCCCACCCGGGCGGGGCAAACGTAACCCCGTGCGGGGTGAAGTCCGGCGCTTTATTCTGCGGATAGGTCGAAGGGACCCCAGGCTGGAGGGAAATGTGAAGGGCCGGAGGCGTGGAAGGGGGGCACGTCAAAAAGTGCGCGTACCGTTGTTGTAATGGGTCCAACCAAACCGGGACTGCGGTGCAATCCACCTGAATAATGAACCATCCAGTTTTCAAAAAAAAGGTGTGAGAAGGTTGTGCCATTAGCGGATTTTGTTCGTCAGAACCAGGATCGAGCCAACGATCAACAACCCGGCGAGGATCGCTTCAATCAAACCCCCGCGCGTGGCAAATACCTCGATAGGGCCATGAATGGCGGTGGCCCCGGATAGCTCTACTTCCTGCAATTGATAGTAATAGGTTTGCCCCCCCTGCACCCCTTGATCTTCAAAACGGTATGTTCCCCCCTGAAGGGAGTCGCCAGCCGGCGGAATCAAGCCCTCGTTAATTTGGGTAAAAGGGCCATCCACATTTTCGGCACGGAGAACATTAAACCCGGCAATATCCAACTCGCTGGCTGTGGACCATTCCACGAGAAGCGTAGGGGTTCGGTAGAGATGAACAGCCTGGAAAAAAGTCACAATTCCAGCCACGAAGGTAAAAAGAGCAAAAATGCGGAGGGTACGGATGGCCATGAGAGGCGATTATACCAACCCTTCTATGAACCAACTGATTTAATTCCTGAAAACCCTGGATTTATAGCTTGCCCTTGTTATTTTCCCGTGTTATTCTTTAGCATAGGTTTCCACACACCAGACAAATTCCTATATCCATGAGGAGGCCACATGGCAAAACCTGTCATACTTACAGTAGATGATGAACCCCAAGTCTTAAACGCGGTCAATCGTGACCTGCGTCAGCATTATAAAGGTGAATATCGGATCATCCGAGCTTCATCGGGGGAGGAGGCGCTCGAAACGGTGCGCCAACTCAAACAACGAAATGAGATGGTTGCCCTTTTCCTTTCTGATCAACGGATGCCGGGGATGACCGGAACCCAGTTTTTGACGGAAGCGAGGACGTATTTTCCGCAGGCGCGGAAGGTTTTGCTGACCGCCTATGCCGATACCTCGGCGGCCATTGAAAGCATTAACACAATTGGGTTGGATTATTATCTGATGAAACCCTGGGACCCGCCCGAACAACATCTTTACCCCGTTTTGGATGACCTGTTGGGCGATTGGTGGACGAGTGTTCCCGTGCCGTTTGAAGGCATACGCGTGGTGGGAACCCAATGGTCGTCAACCTGCCACAACGTTAAGGATTTTCTCGCGCGCAACCGAATTCCCTACCAATGGCTGGATTTGGAACAAAACGAAGAAGCCCAGACGTACATCCATACCCTGGGCAAAGCGCATCCTGCGCTTCCCGTCATTTTTCTGCCCGACGGTGAAACGCTCGAAAACCCGGATATCCCCACCCTGGCCGCAAAGGTGGGACTTAAAACCCATGCCAGCCAACCATTTTACGATCTGATCGTCATTGGCGGGGGGCCGGCGGGGTTGGGCGCGGCGGTGTATGGGGCCTCCGAAGGGTTGAAGACGCTGTTAGTGGAAAAAGAAGCCACCGGCGGGCAGGCTGGAACCAGTTCACGGATCGAAAATTACTTGGGTTTCCCACAGGGATTGAGCGGTGCAGAACTGGCCCAACGCGCGACGATTCAAGCCAACCGTTTGGGGGCGGAGATTTTAACCGCGCAGGAAGTGAAAAGTTTACGGGTGGAAGATCCTTACAAATATCTCACCCTGTCCAACGAGACAGAAATCGGATGTAAAGCATTGATTATCGCCACGGGCGTTTCCGTGCGGATGCTCAACGTGCCCGGCATTGAACATCTGACCGGGGCGGGGGTGTATTACGGGGCCGCCTTGACGGAAGCCGCAAATTATCGCGGGCAACACGTGGTCGTCGTGGGGGGGGCAAACTCTGCCGGGCAAGGCGCTATGTTCTTTTCCCGATACGCCAGCAAGGTGACGATGTTGGTGCGTGCAAGTGCGTTAGCGTTGGGGATGTCACAATATCTTGTCGATCAGATCGCCGCGACCCCCAATATTGAAGTGCTCACCCGTACAGAAGTGGTCTCCGTGCGCGGCACGCAAAAGTTAGAAGGGCTTGTTTACCGAAATCATGATACGGGTCAATCGGTCGAGGTGGATACTCCGGCCATGTTCATTTTCATCGGAGCCATGCCCCACACCGAATTTGTTCGAGGCGTGGTTGAAATGAACAATGCTGGATTTATTTGCACCGGTCCAGAATTGTTTAAAGAGGGTAAATACCCGCGCAATTGGAAATTACAACGTGATCCTTTGTTGTTAGAAACCAATGTCCCTGGCATTTTTGCCGCGGGAGACGCGCGGGCCGGGTCCACCAAACGGGTCGCCAACGCGGTCGGGGAAGGGGCTGTGTGTGTGCATTTGGTGCATCAATATCTCAAAGAAGTCTAGTTTCTCCCTAGTCCCGTTCGCTAAATCTCATGTACTCATTTCTAAAAAAAATCCCCTTTTTTGCTGATATGCCAGATGCGGACCTCGCCAGGCTCTGTGAAATCGTCGAAGAGATCACATTAACCCCTGGCGAAATCCTTTTTTATGAGGGCAGTCCGGGCGATATGGCCTATGTCATCGAAGAGGGGCACTTAGAAATTTTGCAACAATCCGGGGAGCGCGAACTTCTCCTGGCTGTGAGGGGCAAGGGGGATGTGATTGGCGAGATGGCTTTGGTGGAAGATTTTCCACGCACGGCCACCGTGCGGGCCAAAACCCCAACCGTCCTGATCACCATCCACAAAGATCACTTCAACCACCTTTTGGATCACAGCCCGTCCGCGTCGCGGGCCATCCTCAACACCGTGTTAAGCCGGTGGCGGGCGACGGAAGCGGTTCGGCGGCAGAGTGAAAAAATGGCGCAGTTGGGCACCTTGACTGCCGGGGTTGCCCACGAACTCAACAATCCCGCGGCCGCGGTGAAACGCTCGGCAGACCAACTCAGAATGGTGTTGGTGAAATCGGGCGAAATCCAGACGAAATTAACCGCCTTAAATCTGACCGCCCACCAGTTGACCGCCCTCCAAGAGGTGGGGGGCACCACTCAACTGGTGGCCGGGCGTCCCGTCATGTTAGATGCCATCTCGCGCAGTGATCGGGAATTCGAAATCGAAACCTGGCTCGAAGATCATGCCGTGCCCGAACCTTGGGAACTGGCTCCAATCCTGGTCGAACTGGACATGGACGTGGAGCAGTTGGAAATTCTGACGGCGCATTTTTCGCCGGAACAATTTTCGACGGTGGTGAGGTGGTTGGGCATCAACTACGAAACCCACACCCTCCTTGCAGAAATTGGCCAGGGTGCGGGGCGCATTTCGGAAATTGTCAAAGCGCTAAAATCGTACTCCTATCTGGATCAAGCCCCCGTGCAAGATGTGAATATTCACGAAGGGCTGGATAACACCCTGCTGATTTTGCGGAATAAGTACAAAAATGGCATTCGTGTTACCCGTCAATACGCCCCGGATTTGCCCCCTATTCAGGCCTATGGCAGTGAATTGAACCAGGTTTGGACAAATATCTTAGATAATGCCGCCGATGCGCTGGAGGGACAAAAGTCGCCTTCCCCGGAAGTCGTCATCCGCACCTCTTGGGACGCGGATTGGGCCACCATTGAAATTGAAGATAACGGGCCGGGCATCCCCGAAGCGATCCGCAACAAAATATTCGATCCCTTCTTCACCACCAAACCCCCGGGCAAAGGCACCGGGTTGGGGTTGAATATTTCTTACAATATTATCATCCATAAACATCAAGGGGATATCAAAGTGTTTTCCACCCCTGGCAAAACCTGTTTCGAAATCAAACTCCCCCGCCTCTCCGAAAAAAATTCGGGGAGTGGCGGCCCGCCCCCCGTCAAATTAAACGTCAAACCCAGTGATGACGAATTGTGCGATATTTTCGAATCCATTCACACCATCGCCGTTGTCGGGTTGTCCGGGCATGAAAATCGTTCTTCGTACAGTGTTCCCGCCTACTTGCAAACCCATGGGTATCGTATCATCCCGGTTAACCCAAATCTTTCTGAGATTTTAGGTGAGGTTGTGTACCCTGATCTGCTCGCCATCCCTTTTCCAGTCGATGCGGTCCAGATCTTTCGCCCGAGTCAGGAAGTTCCCGCACTAATTCAACAGGCCATTCAGATTAAGGCTCAAGTGATTTGGATGCAGGAAGGAATTGTGAACGAGCAAGCGGCAGAAATTGCCCGCCGCGCCGGGCTAAAAGTCGTGATGGATGTGTGTATGCGCTCCGCACACCGGCGGCTGGTCAAATAGCTAGGGGAGCGGATGCCAACGTAACGAAAACAGCATCGCCAGCGCCACAAACGCCGCCCCCAAGGCCGCAAAAAACACACTCACTTCCATGATTTCTTCCCGCGTGATCAAATAGACCGGAAGCTGTTGAAACACCTCTTGTAATTCATTCGCACTCGTCGCGGCATAATAAATTCCGCCCGACATATCAGCGATCTCTTGCAACGTTTCCTCGTCAATACCCCGATTAAAGCCTCCTCCCCCGCCTCCAAACTGCCCGCCTCCCCCAAATTGCCCGCCGCTAAAAATACTGTCCGTACAATTCGGCCCCCCAAATGGGCTGTTCGGATTCGCCGTGCCAAACCCAATCGTGTACACGCGAATCGCCCGGTCCACCGCCTGTTGCGCCGCATCTATCGGAAACGGCCCGGCATTTGCCACCCCGTCTGTAAGAAGCACAATCGTATGTTGTAAATATTCCCCTTCCGGCATTGCGCGGGGGCTTGACGTGGCATCCTGAAACGAAAACGGTGCCACCTGCGAATCGAACTCGGACAGGACGTTGATCGCCTCCAGGATCGCACTCCCGATCGCGGTCCGGCGCGCGGTCACCAAACTTTCCACCGCATCGTACAACAATTCCCGATCATTGGTCGGGGCCTGAACCTGGACGGCAAACCCCGCAAACGCGACAATCCCGATCTGAATTTCCGGGTCCTGTCGGTCAATAAACGAAATCGCGGCCTCTTTCGCCGCTTCCAATCGATTGGGGAGAATATCCGTCGAACACATACTCAACGAAACATCAATTGCCAAAACCACCGCCGTTTGCCCGGAAGGAATCGTCACCTTCGCCACCGGGCGGCTGAGTGCCCCGATCAAGCTGATCAACGCCAGCATAAACAGTGCAAAAGGCAAGTGCTGGCGAATCCACGACTGGCGGGGAACCAGATCGCGCAATAGCGACAGGCTGGAATACCGCACCGCAAACTTTTTCCGTCGCCGGAGTGCCCACACATACACGGCGATCAGCACAGGCACAAAGGCCAACAAAAGCAAAAATCCAGGCCATTGCAATGTCATTCGCGACCTCCACGTCCTTCACACATCATGGCAACCTCCCAAACCAGATCAACGAAATCCCCCCACCCGCCAGCAAGAATAAAATACTCAACCCGGTCAAAATCGAAGTGATTTCCATTTTTTCTGTCTTAACCACCAACTGCGGATCAAGTCCTTCGTAAATTTCTTGCAGGTCTTCCTCGTTTTGGGCGTTGAAATATTTGCCCTCGGTCATTTCTGCGACCTGTTGAAGCGTGGCCTCATCCAACTCTGTGTGAACGATAAAATCATCAATACTCAAATCGGCCCCGGTTGCGCTCCCGATCCCAATCGTATAAATCCGCACACCGAGGTCCGCCGCCACTTGCGCCACCGCAAACGGATCGGGGTCCATATTGTTTTCCCCGTCCGTCAGCAGGATGATGATGCCTGGCGCGTATGTTCCGGCGGGGAGGGGGGTGGGGGTGGGTAGGGGTTCAGCTTCTGCATCCGGGTTTTCTTCGGGGTTCTGGATGGCGTTGGGGACAATCACATTGAGCGAGGCAATCATCCCGCTGGCTAACGAGGTCCCACGCTGGGGGGACAGGCGGTTGATCGCCGCGTAAATCGCTTCCCGCTCGTTCGTCGGGGGTTGAATGGAAAACCCCGCATCGCTAAAGGCCACCACCCCGATCAGGATACTGGCAGGCTGATTTTCGACGAATTTTTGCGCCGCGGCCTTGGCCGCATCCATCCGCGTGGGGGTCAAATCGTCTGCCGCCATACTCCCCGACACGTCGAACGCCAAAACCACCGTCCCCTCCACGCGGGGGAGCGTGATCGTCGCTTCGGGGCGGGCCAACGCGAGCAACAACAGCGCCAGCCCGGAGAGGAAGAGCGTCGGCGGGACATGCCTGCGTCGTCCCACAGGCGCGCCTGCCTGATCCCGTGCCACGCCAAACGCCTGAAAACTGGCCTGGACCTTTTTCCGCCGTTGTTGGGCACGGGCATACAACCCGATAAACACCGGGACAAGCAACAATGTGAGAAGCATCGAGGGCCAGAGAAAAGACATGATTATTTCCGTCGTTGTTTTCTAAGGGCAATCAAGCGTAGGATCGCGCGCACCAAATCTTCGTCTGTGGACAGGGAGAGGGCATCCACACCCGCGCGCTTAAAGCGCCCTTCCAGCTCAGCTTCTCGTTGGCGAGCCGCTTCCTGGAAGCGCTGGCGAAATTTTTTGTCGTGCGTATCCACGTAAATCTGTTCGCCTGTTTCGGCATCTTCGAGCAAAAGCGGGCCAACGTCGGGCAGGTCCATCTCGCGCGGGTCAAACAACCGGATCGCCATCACCTCGTGGCGTTGGTGGAGAAGCGACAGAGGCCGCTCCCAGCCCGGAGCGCTGATAAAGTCGGAAAGGATAAAAATCAGGGAGCGCCGTTTGATGGCGTGCAACCCGCCCGTGATGAGCGGGGTCAGATCGGTGAACGGGACCCGTGACTGGGTGGGGTGGTTGAGCAAATCGTTGACCAGCCGCAAAACCTGTATCCGCCCCCCCCGTGCGGGGATAGTGCGTTCCACCTGGCTCCCATAAAAGATCGCCCCCACGCGGTTCCCGTGTCGGGTCAACAACCGTGCCAGCGTGGTAACAAAATCAATCAACACCGTGCGTTTCAGGCTGTGAACCGTCCCAAAATCCACCGATGGGCTGAGGTCGAGTAAAAACCAGGCTGTAATTTCCCGATCTTCCACATACTGACGCACATAGGGGGCATCCATGCGGGCGGTGACGTTCCAGTCAATGTATCGAATATCATCTTCGGGCTGGTACTCGCGCAGGTCGGCAAAATCTACGCCGTAGCCATAAAACAGACTACGATAATCCCCCTGCAACAGCCCGTCCAAGCGCCGAATGACCTTCCACTCCAACCGTTGCAGGATATGCTCCGGCGCAATGCGGGCCGGGGCGGGGGGGGTGCCCCGATCAGGCGTGTACACGGACATTCATCTGTTCCTGGAGATTTCGTTCGCGCAACGGGACGACCGGGAGCGGTATCCTGTCGAAAATCTTTTTCAACAATTCGTCGCTGGTGACGTTATCGGACAGGGCCTCATACGTCAGCACCAAACGATGGCGAATCACATCGTAGGCCATGTCTAGCACGTCCTGGGGCAAGACGTAATTCCGCCCTCGGACAAAGGCCAGTGCCCTGCCGGTGAGGATTAGATTGATCGAGGCGCGCGGGCTGGCCCCGAACTGAATGTAGGGTTGCAATTCTTTCAGGCCAAAATCTTTGGGTTGGCGGGTGGCCGTAACCAGGCGCACCGCGTACTCGATCAGGGCCGGGTCGGCATACACCTGATCCACTTCCTTTTGCAAAAGAGTCAGTTGATCGGTGTCGATCACTTTTTGAACAGATTGCAACGCGCTGGTCATCCGCTCTACAATGACAAATTCTTCGGTGGTTGTGGGGTAGCCCACCAATACTTTGAGCATGAACCGGTCCACCTGGGCTTCGGGTAAGGCATAGGTGCCTTCGGTTTCAATGGGGTTTTGGGTGGCGAGGACCAGGAAGGGACTGGGTACTTTGAACGTTTCCCGCCCGATGGTGACTTGTTTTTCTTGCATCACTTCGAGCAAGGCGCTTTGTACTTTGGCCGGGGCGCGGTTGATTTCATCTGCGAGAAGCAGATTGGTAAACACCGGCCCTAACGAGGTGTTAAACTCTCCAGATTTTTGATTGTAGATGCGCGTGCCCACCAGATCGGCGGGAACCAGATCGGGGGTGAACTGAATCCGTTTGAACTCCCCTCCTATCGCCTCGGCCAGGGTTTTGATTGCCATCGTTTTCGCCAGGCCTGGCACGCCCTCCACGAGAATGTGCCCCCGCGCGAGCAGGGCCACGATCAACCGCTCCAGCAGGTGATCCTGCCCGACGATGATTTTTTTGACTTCGTATAGCACCCGTTCCATCGGGCGTTTGTTTAGGGATTCAGAATTCATCAATGGTGCTCCTTTGAGGTTTTGAGGGGATGCTTCAACTTGGTACTCAGGCTTCGAGAGAAAGGAATTTGCAAAAAAGGGTGAATGGAGGCTTAGTGAACATCCAGAAATTACTTCCTCTTGCCGGATTGCCAAATCCGGCAGGGTGGGATTTGCCAATCCCCACCGAGCAAAAGGGGAAGTTATTTTTAGACGATTACTTAGTGTGGTGGGGAACCGACGGCGGCGACGGCGACATCAATTGGCACCGCAAAAGCAATGCCGATGAAAAAATTCTCCTCAGTCGGGTTGACCAACCCGGTCACAATGCCCACGACATAGCCGTCCCGGTTTAACAATGGCCCACCGGAATTGCCAGGGTTGACCGCCGCGTCGATTTGAATTAGCCCGGACAAGCGCTGGTCGCTATCGGGCATCAAGAAGGTGCGCTCGAACCCGGAAATGACCCCCGCACTCATGGAACTGTACAACCCGAACGGGTTCCCGACCACGAACGCTTCATCCCCCACCTGAAGGGCGTTGGGATTCCCCATCACCGCGGGGGGAAACGGCGGGGGCGGGGTAATGGTTCGCACGACGGCAATGTCGTTTTCCGGTTGGGTGGCAACGATTTCTGCGGCGGCTGTTGTTCCGTCTACGAAGGTGAGGATGATTTCATCTGCGCCTTCGACGACATGCAGGCTCGTGAGAATATCCCCGCTGAAATCAATAATGACCCCGCTCCCCAAGCCCCCATCATCTTCGCCCGCTTCGTTGATGTCGGTGGTTTCGATCAAGACCAGGGAAGGCTGAATGAGTTGGTAAACTTTTTGGGAAAACGCGGGCGGGGGGGTGGCGGAGGCCATCATTTGTACGATGGTATCTTCCACCTCACGCGTGGTCAGCGGGGCCGGCGCGGGGAAGGCCTGATTGTAGAGGAGGATCGCCAAAAAGGTGGCGAATACTCCTGATATGAAGGGGGTGGCTTTGCGAATCCCTACGCGGAATCGCTGGAAACGGCCACGCCAGACATCCAGAACGGAGGGAGGGGCATCATCCATGAGGGTTAGGTTGAAATTAGAGACTTTGGACTTGGGTTCCCTAAGGATAATGCAACTTCGATATTCTGTTGGTTAGATGAACATGAAAAAAAGTACTTTGTAGGCTTTGGGTTGTCTCCCCATCCCAACAATCGTCTTTACCAAATTCGTCCGCCCTGATCTTCAATTGTCAATCCGCTGTCCAGGTTCAAACGGGGCGTTTGCGGCAGGCGGAAGATCATCACCCCCACGCCTGGGGTGGGGATCAGGCCGTTTTCCCCGCGCCCGGCCAGGGGGCCGCGCCAGCTTTGCCAGCCCAGGCGGGTATAAAACCCGGGCTTGTCCGTTTCCAGACAGGCGATCTGGTAATTACCTACCCCGATGGACAGGGCGTGCGCCAGTTCCAGCATCACCGTACTCCCGTAACCTTTCCCTTGCAGAACCGGGATCGTCGCGACGGCATCGACATACGCTGTGCGGAAAATGGGCATGCCTTCGGGCTGGAGCCATCGCGTGGTGACAACGGCATGACTCACAATCTCCTGTTCCTGATAGGCGAGGAAATGATACCCACCCGATGGAATGTAGGTAAATAAATGCTTGAAACTCTCCTCCTGATGGGCGGCGACGCACACCCGGATGATGCTTGCGCGGCTGAGAGGGTCCAGGTTTTCGGTGCGCGCGGAGGTTATGGTCAAGAGGGGTGGGGCATGGCGAGGGGGGCGGCGTTGATCTGTTTTATGATTCATGCGGAAAATTTGAGAAGGTTGTAAAAGTTAGGTTAACTCTATATGATTCGGGCTGAAAAAACAAGTGATGCGCGGCCTCCCATCTTGCCCGTGCTTCTCAATTGTGGGATACTCAGACCGGGAAGGAGCCTTTGTTCCTCCTGTTTTTAATTTCTCAAGCATACCGGAGACCTTCCATGTCCGACCTTACACGTAACAAACGCCTGGGCATTCTCACGAGCGGCGGCGACGCCCAGGGCATGAACGCCGCCGTCCGTGCGGTGGTCCGCGCGGCCCTTGAAATGGGCCTGCAACCCTATGCCATCTACGAAGGCTATCGGGGCATGGTTGAAGGGGGAAAAATGATCCGTAAAATGGATTGGGGGACAGTGGGCGGAATTCTGCATCAGGGCGGGACCATCATTGGGACGGCCCGGTGTATGGAATTTATGACCCGCGAGGGGCGTTTACGCGCCGCCCATAACCTGATTCTGAATGGCATCGATAATCTCATCGTCATCGGGGGCGATGGAAGTTTGACAGGGGCCAATATCTTTCGCGAGGAGTGGGTCAGCCTGCTCAAAGAGTTGGTGGACACGGGAAAAACGG
This sequence comes from Anaerolineales bacterium, assembly GCA_013359445.1. Classification (GTDB taxonomy): domain Bacteria; phylum Chloroflexota; class Anaerolineae; order Anaerolineales; family JABWBV01; genus JABWBV01. Next base: position 16,650 of record JABWBV010000008.1, read on the forward strand.
CACAAGATATCATCGAACGTCATCCTGTGCTCACCATTGTCGGCATGGTTGGTTCGATTGATAACGACATGTGCGGCACGGATATGACCATTGGCGCGGATACCGCCCTGCACCGTATTGTCACGGCCATTGACGCTATCTCTAGCACGGCGGCCAGTCACCAACGGAGTTTTGTGGTGGAAGTGATGGGCCGCCGGTGTGGCTACCTCGCGCTGATGGCCGCGCTCTCGACCGGAGCCGATTGGGTGCTGATCCCTGAAAGCCCGCCGAACCTGGACAACTGGGAAGATAAAATGTGTTCGGTTTTGCGTGCCGGGCGGGAAGCGGGGCGGCGCGACAGTATTGTGATCGTGGCGGAAGGGGCGATTGATCGGTACGGGAAAGAGATTTCTTCGGAATATGTCAAAAAAGTGTTGGAAGAAAAACTTGGGGAAGATACCCGCGTGACGATTTTGGGGCATGTGCAACGCGGGGGGTCCCCTTCGGCGTTTGACCGCAACCTGAGTACCTTGTGTGGGCACGAGGCGGTCAAGGCGATTGCCTCTGGCGATGTGCGCGGGCAGGCGTGGATGATCGGGATTCGTGGTAACCGCGTAACCCGGTCGCCGTTGATGAATTGTGTTAACGAGACGCATTTGGTCAATCAAGCGATCAAAGCGCAAAATTTCGATCAGGCGATGCAATTGCGTGGGAGTAGTTTTTCGGAGTCGTTTCGGATTGTCCGCACGTTTGTGCGGGCGCTCCCACACCCGCCCAAGCCAGGGCAACGGCGGCTTCGGCTGGCGGTGATTCATGGGGGGGGGCCAGCGCCCGGGATGAATACCGCCGTGCGGGCCGCCGTGCGGATCGGGGTGGATAAAGGGCATATTATGATGGGGATTCGCAATGGGTTTGAAGGGTTTATTGCTGGGGATATTTATGAAATGGATTGGATGTCGGTCAATGGGTGGGCACCCCGCGGGGGGGCGGAACTTGGCACGAATCGGAAGATCCCCGCGGCGGGCGATTTTTATGCCATCGCGCGGAATATCGAAAAGTTTGAAATTCAGGGCTTGTTGGTGATTGGGGGGTGGGCGGCGTATCATTCCGCTCATCAGTTGTATACCCAACGGCATCTGTTTCCCGCATTTAACATTCCTATCGTGTGCCTGCCGGCGACGATTGATAACGACTTGCCGGGTTCGGAACTAAGCATTGGGGCGGATACGGCGTTGAATAGCATTGTGGAATCGGTGGACAAGATTAAACAATCGGCGGTGGCGTCGCGCCGTTGTTTTGTGGTGGAAGTGATGGGGGATGAGTGTGGGTACCTGGCGCTGATGAGTGGCCTGGCGACCGGGGCCGAGCGGGTGTATTTGCCCGAAGAAGGGGTAACGTTGAACGATTTGAAGAAGGACCTGGATAATCTGCTTTCCGGGTTTCGGCAGGGGAAACGCTTGGGGTTGATGATCCGCAATGAGAGTGTGAACCGGTTTTACACGACGGATTTTATGGCGGCGCTGTTTGAGGAGGAGGGGAAAAACCTGTTTGACGTTCGCACGGCGATCTTGGGCCACCTCCAACAGGGGGGTGATCCCACACCGTTTGACCGGATTCAGGCGGCACGGTTGGCGTCTAAGTGTATTGAGTATTTGATCGAGGAGGCGGAAAATTCTGATCCGGGCGGGCATTTTATCGGCCTGCAAGCAGGGAAAGTCCTCTTTACACCCCTGGATGATCTGCCGCGTATGGTGGACAAAGAGCATAAACGGCCGCGCCATCAATGGTGGATGGACATTCGCCCCATCGCCCGCGCCCTGGCCCACCCTGGCCCGTCGGTGCAGGGGTCTGAGGGATAGGAGGCGTAATCCATTGAAAATGATCACCCGCTTTTTAGCTTTTATTTCTGCTCTGCTGTTTATTCTCATTCTCCCGTTGTCGCTCTTATCTTTCAACGTTGGGCGTGTCCTCTTTAACCGCCCCTTGCTAAAAACCGTCATCACCGACTCCGTCACCGATTCGGACCTGGTGCCCAATGCCCTGGCCTGGTTTACCGAAGAAGTCTCTGCAGGCCTCCCGCTCACAGAAGTCGCCCAACAAGATTTGGCCGCGGTGCTGTTGTCCCTGACCCAAGAAGGCTGGACCGCCATCCGCGCGGAAGTTCTCTCCGACGACATCCTGGCCGGGTGGACCTCCTCCATCGTCGACGGTTTTTACGATTGGTTGGACTCGGATGATCCGCTCCCGCACTTTTCTTTGGATATGCAATCGTTCAAAGCGCGGATCAACTCAGACTTTGGTCTGCGCGCGATTGAAATCGCCTACAATGCCCTTCCCATTTGCGGAAACGAACAGGTGGATGAATTCAAAACCATGCTGGCAAGTGTGGTCCCAGGCCTCAACGTATATTATCCTCCCTGCCAGTTCCCCGATGAATACAAAACCGATCAACTTACCGACTACCTCAATTCCCTGACCGACATTGTCAACCTGATCCCTGATCGGTACGAATTAGCCCTTCAACAAGCCCCCAATGCCGGGGAAGGATGGGCCTCGCTCAAATCCTTCCTGCTCATTTTTCGCACCACTTATTGGATGGGGACGCTCCTCGCGATTTTACTCTGGATCATCATTGCCTTACTGGTCATCCGCACCCCGCGCGGGTTAGCTCGCTGGGGGGGCATTCCCCTGGCCCTCGCGGGCATCGCCACCATTCTTTTATCCTGGCTTTCAGGGGCACTGATCTCCGCCTTCTTAATCAGTGGCCCCTTGCAAACCGCCCCTCCCCTTTTGCGGGAAGAAATCCTCCAGGCCGTCTCTCGTCTCCTCCAGGAAATGTTCTCGCCCATGATGATTCAGGGGCTGGTTGTCCTTTTGCTGGGTGGGCTGATGACGGTCATTGTCGGGGGAATGATGGGCAAACAACCTCCCAAAAAAATACGGGAAGAGGCAAATGCCAACAAAGTGGGAGCGTAACGGCTCCCCCTTTTTTTGCAACTCTCATTTTGCACGAACGGTGTTCCTTGAGCGACCTCTTTTGGGGTCGGCGGGGTCGTTTTATGGAACGCCGTTCGCAGGTTTATGCCCATATCAAGAATTGCTGGCTAATCTCTGGCTGAGTAGTAACGTGGTATAATCGAATCAACTCGGGGATGACAGGCTTCGACGGGAGAGGGTGTTCCCGGATGGCGAGCCAAGAGGCACCGACCTTGTAAAATCAGTGCAAACAATTAAGTGCCAATCGCACTCCTTCCTACTCTGCTCTCCCCCTCGCCGCCTAATCGGTAGCGTAAGGTAGCAGAATGGCCTCGTAAGAGACCACGTTCGTCCACCACCGTTCACTGGCCGGGGGTGGACGGGCGAACCAAATGTCAGTGTGCCACACGAAGACGCCGCTAACCGTGTGAAAGAGGAACTTTCGGGTTCCAGCGGCTTGCTCGGAGAACCTTTGGTCTGCTGTAGGTCTCCGCGTTAAAATAAACACCGGACTAGGCTCGTAGAAATTCGAGGGACGAATCTTTCGGACTCGGGTTCAATTCCCGACATCTCCACCTTTTAGTGATCAGTATCCAGTTATCAGTATTCAGTTTAGGAATTTTCTACTGAATTCTCAACACTGAATACTGATTACTGTTTTAATAGGACCAACCCCTTCAAATACGCCCCCTCCGGGAAATTCAACGCCACCGGATGATCCCCCCCTTGACTCATCCGCCCGACGATTTGCGCCTCGGCCCCCGCGTCTAATGCCGCCCCGGCCACAATCTTCTCGAAAAGCTCCGCACTGATCCCCCCCGAACACGAAAACGTAAATAACAGCCCCCCCGGGCGGAGCAATTTTAACGCCAGCAAGTTGATGTCCTTGTACCCCCGCGCCGCTTTTTCTGCTTGAGATGCCGTCGCCGCGAATTTGGGTGGGTCGAGAACGATCAGGTCAAAGGACCGCGCGCGGTCGCGTAACGTGCGAAGTTCGCGGAACACATCCCCTTCCAACCACTCGGCTTTGTCGGTCGGCAGGGCGTTAAGGGCCACGTTCTCTTTTCCCCGCGCCAAAGCCTCCCCCGAACTGTCAATTGAAAGCACCGATTCGGCCCCCCCAGCCAACGCGTACACCGTAAAGGCCCCCGTATACGCAAAACAATTCAACACCTCCCGCCCGGCGGACATCTCCCGAACCCATTGGCGATTGGCGCGCTGATCCAGATAAAACCCCGTCTTGTGCCCGTGAACGACATCCACCCCAAACGATAACCCATTTTCGACCATTTCGAGGACCGGAGGGGGTGCGTCCCCCGTCACCGGCCCCACGCGGGGGGCCAACCCTTCCAACTCCCGCACGTCCGCGTCGGAGCGCTCGAACACGCGCCCCACGCCGGGGAGGTCGGCCAGGAGCGAGGCCAGGGTGTCCCGCCAGAATTCCGCTCCCCAAGACAGGCATTGCATCACGACCGTGTCCGCATACTGGTCCACGATCAGGCCCGGTGTCCCGTCCGATTCCCCATGCAGAAGCCGGTACGCCCCGCGCGGCGTCGCATACCCCGCGCGGGCCAGGTGAGCGCGCGCAATCCGGGCACGGAAGAAGTCGGCGTTGATGATCTCGCGCGGGTTCCACGTCCAGATGCGGGCGCGGATAGATGATTGGGGGCTGTACGCGGCCAGGGCGAGGCTTTCCCCGTTTGGGGCGGCCACGCGTACGGTTTCCCCCGGCGCGGGATTTCCATCTACGTGTGCGATCGCCCCGGAAAAAATCCAGGGATGACGGTGGTTGACCGATTTTTCGCGGCCCGGTTTGAGCGTGAGGGTGGCGTGTGGCATGGGTGTTCCTATGGGTTCCTAAAAGTTCCCACAAGTTCCTTTTCAAGATGGGAACTCATGGGAACTTTTGGAATTTTGGCGGGAACTTATTTGGTAATTACTCACCAGAGTAGAGGATTCCGAAAAAAAGGATGGATGGGGGGATGGACATCCCCCATCCATCCTTTTTTTTCGAGACTACCCCAGTCAAGTGTGAATAGTTACCTTATTTGTTTATGCTTTGCTGTCTAAAATTCCCAATTCGCGTCCGGCGGTTTCGATCACGTTCATGGCGTATTCGATTTCGTCATATTCGTGGGCGGCGGTGACGGTGGCGCGAAGGCGGGCAAGCCCCTGCGGGACAGCAGGGGAGACAACGGGCAGGACAAACACGTCGTGGTGTTGGGCGTGTTGGGTCATGGCGAAGGCGGTTTCATCTTCGCCGAGCAAGACGGGGACAATGGCGGTTTCGGTCAACATCGTGTCGAAGCCGCGGGCTTTGAGGCCGTTGATGAATTGTTGGGTGTTGGCGTTGAGTTTTTCGACGCGCCAGGGTTCATCGAGAATGACTTTGAACGCCTCGTTGGCGGCGGCGGCTTGCGCGGGGGGCAGGGCGGCGGAGAAGATGTAGGCACGACTGGCGTGGCGCAGAAAGGTGATGATTTCGCTTTTTCCGGCCACGTACCCGCCCACGGAAGGGATGGTTTTCGAGAGGGTGCCCATTTTGATGTCGATCACGCCGGGCATTCCGAAATGTTCTTCGATCCCGCGCCCGGTTTTGCCGAGCACGCCGACGGAGTGGGCTTCGTCAACCATGAGCCGGGCGTGGTATTTCTGACAGAGTTCGACCATTTTGGGGAAGTCAATAATGTCGCCATCCATACTAAAGACCGAGTCGGCGATGACGATTTTGCCTGCTTCGGCGGGGATTTCTTTGAGGCGGGCTTCCAGCGCTTCCATGTCGTTGTGTTTGAAGCGCACAAACTTGGCCCCGGACATCAAACACCCATCTACGATGCTGGCGTGGTTAAGCTTGTCGGAGATGACGTAATCGCCGCGCCCAAGCAGGGTGGAGATCACGGTCAGGTTGGTGGCATAGCCGGAAGAATAGGTGACGGCGGCTTCGGCTCCGCGAAAATGGGCGATGGTTTCTTCCAATTCCTCGTGAATGGGCAGGGACCCGGCAAGGGTGCGGACCCCGTGCGTGCCTGTGCCATAGCGGTCCACCGCGGCTTTGGCGGCGGCGTTGATGCGTGGGTGGCCGATCAACCCCAGGTAACTATACGAGGCATACATCCCCATTTCCCGCCCCTTGACGAGGACGCGTCCGCCTCCGCGAATTTCGGAGACAGGTTGGTTATAAAAATAGAGGTCGTGCTCTTTGAGCGTTTGCACGCGGTTGAGCATAAATTCCATGCGTTTCGCAATGGCGTCATTTTGGCGAAAATCCATAGGAGCATCCTTGATTTGGGAGTCGTTTCCTTTAAGTGAGGAAGAGATTAAGGGGGTCTTAATGCGGTAAGTGTAGTTGACGGCATGGGAAAAGTCAACGTTCGTTACACCGCAGGCCAGAGCCTTTGCAAAGGCCAGGTGCACTCCCCTTCCATCTTTTTTTCGAAACTTCTCACCCAAAACGATAAAGCCCCAATTTTCAAAAACCGGGAACTAATCTCGAATGGGCGGCGTTATGAACTGGAATATTCGTATTTGAAAAAAGCCCTAGCGGGGGAGCAGGCTTTTCAGCCCTCCGTTTGATGAGTTGCGGAGGGCTACTTTTTTAAATCGGCAAGTATAATACCCCCACCCTTTTAGGAGATACCTACCCGTATGCCCGCCGACCTCCTCTTCATAAACGCCCACATTTTTTCTGCCGATTCCAATCAACCCACCGCCCGCGATCCTATGCCGCACACCGCCCTGGCCGTGCAGGGCAACCGGATCGTTTTTCTCGGAACCCACGCGGACGCTGATGCCTGGCGCGGCCCGCACACGCGCGTGATCGACGCCCGTGGGCACACACTCATGCCAGGGTTTATAGACAGCCATTATCACCTCCTGTGGGGGTCAGTGGAATTGCGCGCCGCGCAGTTGGGGGAGGTTCGTTCGCTTGCGGATTTGCGCGAAGGTTTGCTTGCCTACGCGGAAACCCACCCCGCCCCCATGTGGATTCACGGGCAGGGGCTAATTTACCTGACCGTGGACGGGGCTTCGCTCACGCGACACCATCTTGATGCGATCTTTACAGATCGGCCTATCGTGGTCACAGCCTACGATGGGCACACCGTTTGGGCCAATACTTGCGCGCTGGAAATGGCGGGAATATTGCATGGGGCGGAGGTTCCCGAAGGAAGCGAAATCGTGATGGGTGCGGATGGCCTCGCGACCGGGGAATTGCGCGAGCGTGGCGCCATTCATTACGTAGATGATCTGATTCCCGAACCCACCGAACCCGAAAAACGCGCCCTCCTCCACCAGGGGTTGCGCCTCGCCGCCGAATTGGGCATCACTAGTGTTCACAACATGGATGGCGAACTGGAGCAACTCACCCGGTATATGGCCCTCGAAGACTCGGGCGAACTGACCTTACGCGTGTACGTGCCCTACACCATCCGCCCGGAAACGCCTGTGGAGGCCCTGCGCGAGGCCGTGGAAATGGCGCAGGCCAATCCCGGTGGCATGGCGCGCGGCGGTGCAGTCAAATTTTTTATGGATGGGGTGATCGAATCGTTCACCGCCCTCATGCTCGAAGACTACGCGGGCGCGCCGGGCAACAAAGGCTCGGCCCTCTTCACCGCCGAACACTTTACCCGCATGGCAACGGAAGCGGACCGGCTGGGCTTGCAGATTTTTGTCCACGCCATCGGGGATGCCGCGGTGCGCCGGACGCTGGATGGGTACGAAGCCGCCCAAAGGGCGAACGGCAAACGAGACAGCCGCCATCGGGTGGAACATATCGAAGTGCATCACCCCGACGATTTACCGCGGTTTGCCGAACTGGGGGTGATCGCCTCCATGCAACCCCTGCACGCGCCGACATCTGCGTTCGGGTATGATGTCTGGCCCGCGCGGGTGGGGGTGGCCCGGTGGGATCGCAGTTTCGCGTGGAACCGGCTCCGCGCGGCGGGGGCACGGGTGGTGTTTGGGAGCGATTGGCCGGTGGTGAGCCAGAGTCCGTTCAAGGGGCTGTTTACCGCTCTCAATCGCCAACCCTGGCAGGAAGGTCTCGCTGAGCATCGTCAAACGCTGGAACAGGCGCTCCTCTCGTACACGCGCGAGGCCGCTTATGCTGAATTTATGGAACACGAAAAGGGACAGCTAAAACCTGGCTATCTGGCTGATCTCGTTTTGCTTTCCGAGGATATTTTCGCCGTTCCCCCCGCAGAAATCGCACGCGTCCACCCACGAATGACAGTTGTGGATGGACGCGTGGTGTTTGAGACATAAGGTGTGAGGCTTGAATTGGGTCTTCACGCCTCACGTAGCCCGGAATATCGATTACCCAGGGTGGGAGGCAAATTTCCCGCCCCGCAACACGGCGCTGACTTCGTGCAAATAATCCAAAATCTCGACATACGAATGGAACATGCTGGTTTCGTAGTAGGAGATTTCTAAGTCGTTGCAGAACTGGCGGATGATCGTTTGGGCTTCGCGCAGTTTATTGCGGGCAAGTGTGGGGAACAGATGGTGTTCGATCTGGTAGTTTAGCCCGCCGTACCAGAAATCGGTGATCGGGTGGGCGCGGACGTTGCGGGCGGTGAGCACTTGCAGGCGCAGGAAGTCTATCACTTCGTTTTTGCCGACGATGAGCATCCCCTTGTGGTTGGGGGCAAAGACCGAGGCCATGTACAGGCCAAACAACGCCTGGTGCAGGAGGATGAACGCCAGCCCCAACCCCGGCCCGAGGGCGAGAAAAATCAGGGCGAAATACCAGAGCAGGTGTAAGCCAAACAGGACGATTTCAACATTGCGGTGTTTCCAATCTTTGCGGGTGATTAAAAAGCCTATACTCCCCACGTGCAGGCTGTAGGCTTCAAAAAGTAGAAGCGGAAAAAAGAAGTATTTTTGGTGTTTGACAATGAACCGGGGAATGCCGCGTTTTTCGAGGGCGGCTTTTTCGGTGAAGGCGACGACGGGAATGTCAATGTCCGGGTCGAGGTCTTCCTGGTTGGGGTGGGCGTGGTGTTGGTTGTGTTTGTCCACCCACCAGCCAAAGCTCATGCCGATTAGCAAGTTGGCATGGAGGATGCCCCAAAAATCATTTTGTTTGGGTGTATGAAACCCCTGGCGGTGTCCCGCATCATGGGCGATGAACCCAATCTGGCCGAACACAAAGGCCAGGTACACGGCGTTGGCCATCTGAATCCAGCCATTATCGGTCACGAACAAGATCACGAGGCTGAGGGCGAGCATGAGGGCGGTGCTCACGATTTTATAGGTCAGAAAGCCGGGTTGTTTGTCCAGCAGACCTTTTTCTTTGAGCAGGCGTTTGAGCGCCGCATAACTTTGATTATCTGCGGTTTCTTGGACGCCCGATTTGGGGAGGCGGGTTTTTGGGGGGGAGGCGAGGGTCATAGGGTCCTTTTTTTGAATAGAGTTGATACAAGTGACCTTTGCATTGTAACAGGACACCGGGAGATGTTACAATTTTTTCTATGCCAGCCCTCATCCCCCTTTCCATGTATCGTGAGTACCCGCCGGATGAAATGACAGCCCGTGCGGAAACCTTTTATGAAGAAATGCGCCGTCGCCGCACGGTACGGGACTTTTCGCCGCGTCCGGTGCCCCGCGCGGTGATCGAAACCTGTCTGCGTTCCGCGGGCACCGCTCCCAACGGCGCCAACCTCCAACCCTGGCAATTCGTCGTGGTGTCGCACCCAGGCCTCAAACGCCAAATTCGCGAGGCCGCCGAGGCCGAAGAGCGAGAATTTTACGAACACCGTGCCCCCTCGGAATGGCTCGCCGCCCTCGAACCGCTCGGCACCGACTGGCAAAAACCCTTCCTCGAAACCGCCCCCTATTTGATCGCCATCTTTTTCAAAAACTATGATCACCTCCCCGACGGGCGAAAGGTGAAAAACTACTATGCCATGGAATCAGTGGGCATTGCCACGGGCTTTCTGATCGCCGCCCTGCACCATGCGGGCCTTGCCACACTCACGCACACCCCCAGCCCGATGGCGTTTCTGAACGAAATTTTAGCGCGTCCCAAAAACGAACACCCCTTTCTTCTCCTCGTGGTTGGCTATCCCGCCGAAGAAGCCCAAGTGCCAGCGCTGACGAAAAAGTCGTTGGAGGAGATCGCGGTGTTTTTGGGGTGATATGGGATGCGTGATACGTGATGCGTGAAATGAAAGCTTTTTTTGTCCACTTGCTGATTTGCCCTCCCTATGCGTCTTCGGAAATTTCTCCAATCCCCTGAATTCATCGTCATCCTGACCCCCTTCATACTCCTTGCCCCGGTCTTGTTCGGGAAGGCGATGTTTTGGGGTACGCCCGTGTTGCAGTTCCACCCCTGGCATGTGGCCGCGTGGGAAACGCTGAAAAGCGGACACCTGCCCCTGTGGAATCCCCTGTCCGGGATGGGCGCGCCCCTACTCGCCAATTACCAATCCGCCCTCTTCTACCCCCCGAACTGGGTTTACTTTTTGCTCGGGGCCATCGGCGGGGAGGCGGCGATGGCGTGGGGGATGGGATTTCTCGTCGCCGCCCACCTGGCCCTGGCCGGGGTGGGGATGGTGCGCCTGACACGGGCACTCGGCCTCGGCCCGGTCGCACAGACGATCAGCGGGTTGGCGTTTGGGTTGTCGGGGTATCTCGTTTCCCGGAGTCAATTCTTGAGCATCAACGTCGCCGTGCCCTGGCTCCCGTGGATTTTGTGGGCGGGATACCTCCTGGTTGTCGAATCGAATCCGAAGGCTGTAATCACGAACCCGTTGAAACAGACACAGCCTTTTGCCGCCGGATCGAATCCGGCGTCTGATACATCAAACCTGTTGAAACGGGTTCGGGATGCAGTGCGTTTCAACGCACTTTGGCTATCAGACACCGGTTTCAACCGGTGGATGGCGTTAACGTTCTTCCTCACCATGCTCCTTCTCGCCGGGCACGCTCAAACCGCATGGTACACCCTCCTGCTGACCGGAATCTGGCTGATGTTTTGGACATTTCAATTTGATCCGCGCCCGTCCGCATTCATCCGTGTCCTATCCCACTTCGCCCTCGCCGGACTTGGCGCGGTCGCCCTTTCCGCCGTGCAACTGATCCCCACCGCCGAACTGCTCTCCCAATCCCAACGCGCGGGAGGCGCGGACTACGATTTTGTGATGGTGTATTCCTTCTGGGCCTGGCGGCTGATCGGGTTGGTGGCCCCCGGCTTTTTCGGCAGTCCGGCGACGGGGGATTATTGGGGGTACGCGAATTATTGGGAGGACGCGATTTATGTGGGGTTGTTGCCGTTTTTATTGGCGGTGCGGGCGGTGGGGAGGGGAATGAGGAAGGGGGAAGCAGGAAGGGGGAATTGGGAATTAGGAATTGGGAATGATGAATTACGAATTACGAATTACGGTCTGCTTGTCCGCTTTTTGCTTGGGGTTGTGATCTTTTCCTTTCTTCTCGCCCTCGGCGGGAACACCCCCATTTTCCCCTTTCTTTACCGCTATGTCCCCACCTTCGACCTGTTTCAAGCGCCGACGCGGTGGACGTTGTGGCTGGTATTTGCGTTGGCGCTGTTGGCGGGCATCGGGGCGGAGACGTGGCAGAGGCCGGTGGGGCAACGGGCGCGGGGCGGGGTCTTGCGTGGGATCGTGATCGCCGCCGCGATTCTGATCGCCGCGCTGGCCGCCGGGTGGGTGATTCCGGGGATTGAACCTTCGTTCGTCCGCGCGACGGCCCTCGCGGGCGGGTTGGGGATGGTGGCGGGGGTGTTCAGCCTGTTTGTACCGAAAGCTGAAGGAAATGCGACGGTATTTGGTTGGTTGGTTGCCTTCGATCTAATTCTCGCAAATTGGGGCTTGCTCCCCGGCATTTCGTTAGACCTTTACAAAGAGGACAGCGGAAACGCGGCGCGGGTGGGGGAGGGGCGTTTATATATCACCCCACGGGACGATTACGACCTGAATTTTGACCGTTACATGCGCTTTGACACTTTCCACACCGATTTCACGCACTTCCGCGCCACCCTGCTCCCCAACCTGAACTTGCTCGAAAACCTACCCTCCGCCAACAACTATGACCCTCTCCGCCCCGCCCGGTACGTGCATTGGATGGATGAACTCAAATCGGCAATGGTCTTACGAGAGGTCAAAATGCTTGAGATGATGGGGGTCACGGCGATTCAATTGTACGTCCCTGAAACGGACTCCGGGGTGGAGTTTTGGGCGTTTCCGAGTAAGCCGCGTGTTCAATGGGTTCCGTGTGTGTGGCCTGCCGCCGATGGCGAAAATGCCTGGGATTTGTTATTTGAGCATCCGCCAAAGTTGGCTCGGGAATACGTGATTGTGGAGGGCTACGAGACGAACGCACAATACGTGTGCGGAGAAGTCGATGCGGCGAATATTCAAATCTTGGAAGAAAGCGCAAACGAAATCCGTTTGCAAGTAGACAACCTTTCGTCCGGGTGGGTGGTGATCGCCGATACGTGGTATCCCGGCTGGACGGCGGAGGTGAATGGCGAGGCGGCGCAGGTGTACCGGGCGAATTACCTGTTCCGCGCGGTGCAGGTTCCCGCGGGAGGGGGCGAG